>NZ_JBMNDR010000095.1:0-34459 GCF_052543235.1 Streptomyces sp. SAS_272
GATCATCTCCAGCGTGGACTGCTGGCGGTGCAGCTCGGCGTCGACCGCGGCCGCGATCTCCGGATCGAGCTCGTGCAGGGACGTGTTCAGGACGGACATCCGCGCTCTCCTCGTGGTGGGACGCAGGGCTCGGCGTGCGCCTCGACAGGGATGGGGTACTGCGGGAACCGGTGGACCGCGAAGGCGGTGAACCACAGGGGTGTGCCGGTGTGCGCCGTGGTGGCCCGATCGCGGAGGCGGCCGCGTCAGAGGTACTCCGTGGCCGCGTCCAGCAGCCAGTCCGCCAGGTAGCCGGCGAACGAGGAGCGGACCAGCACCCAGAAACCGGCCCCGGGGTCGTCCCGGGCTACCAGCACCACCTGCGCGCGGCCCAGCGTCGTCTGCGCGCAGCGTCCCGGTCCGAAGGCGCGCGGATGCAGGTCCAGGGAGCAGCCGTGCGCCAGGACGTCGCGCGCCCGGGGACCGCTGACCAGGAACGTGGTGCGCTGGGCGGAGACGTCGGTGACGGCGACGGGGTCGTCCCCGGCGGCCGCGCGGATCCGGCGCTCCAGGTCCCGCTGCCCGCCGGCGGGGGCCACCAGCAGCCATTCGTCGGGGCCGAGCCACAGCGCGGTCGACCCGCCGGCCCGGGCGACGGCGTTGGGCTCGAGGGGCAACTGCACTCCCAGTGCCAGGCCCACGGCGTCGGCAGCCGAGCCCTTGGCGTCCAGACGTACGTCGAGCTGCGACAGGAAGGGCAGTTCGGCCAGTCGCACCGCGCCCCGCGAGGTACGGGTCGCGGCGGCGAAGCGGGCGGCGCAGGAGGACAGCGGACTGCGGGGCGGGGCGGAGGAGACGGTGTCAGCCATCGCGACGGGCTCCCTCGGGGTCGAAGAGGACGGGGCTTGCGACGGTCACCGGCACCAGCCGGTCCCCCACCGGGGCGTACAGCCGCTCGCCGATGCGGTCACGGCCGCCCTTGATCAGGGCGAGCGCGAAGGTGCGGCCGAGGGCTGCGCTGCGGTAGCTGGAGGTGACATGGCCGAGCATGGGCACGGGCGGGGCCGGCAGCACGCTGTCGGCGACCAGGTGCGTGCCCTCGGGGAGGAAGGCGGCCGGGTCCTCGGGGAGCAGGCCGACCAGCTGCTTGCGGTCCGGGCGCACGGTGTCGGCGCGGGCGAACGAGCGCTTGCCGATGAAGTCGGGCTTCTTCTTCGAGACCGCCCAGCTCATGCCGAGGTCCTGCGGGGTGACCGTGCCGTCGGTGTCCTGGCCGATGATCGGGTAGCCCTTCTCGGCCCGCAGGACGTGCATGGTCTCGGTGCCGTAGGGGGTGATGCCGTACGGGGCGCCGGCCTCGTACAGCGCCTCCCACAGGGCGAGGGCCTGCCACGGTGACACGTTGATCTCGTAGGCCAGTTCGCCGGAGAAGCTGATCCGGCAGACCCGGGCCTCGACGCCGGCGACCGTCGTCTCGCGCCAGGCCATGAACGGGAAGTCGTCGTCGGACACGGCGAGGAGCGGTGCGAGCGAGCCGAGGACGTCGCGGGAGCGGGGGCCGACCAGCGCGACGGTCGCCCACTGTTCGGTCACGGACGTGCAGTGGACCTTCAGTTCGGGCCACTCGGTCTGGAGCCACTCCTCCATCCAGTCCAGGACGGCGGCGGCGTTGCCGGTCGTGGTGGTGACCAGGAAGCGGTCCTGGGCGAGTCGGATGACGGTGCCGTCGTCGAGCATCATGCCGTCGAGGCGGCACATGACGCCGTAGCGGATCATGCCGACCTTCAGGGTGCTCATCATGTTGGTGTAGAGCCGGTCGAGGAAGACGGCGGCGTCCGGCCCCTGCACGTCGATCTTGCCGAGGGTGGAGGCGTCCATGAAGGCCACGCTCTCGCGGGCGGCGGCGCATTCGCGGAGCACGGCGCTCTCCATGTCCTCGCCGTCCTGCGGGTAGTACCAGGGGCGCTTCCACTGGCCGACGTTCTCGAACAGGGCGCCGTGCCCGACGTGCCAGGCGTGCAGGGCCGTCGTGCGGATCGGGTCGTGCAGCGCACCGCGGTCGCGGCCCGCCAGGGCGGCGAAGGAGACCGGCGTGTACGGCGGCCGGAACGTCGTCGTGCCGAGCGCCGACACGTCCACGCCGAGCAGTTCGGCGACGACGCCGCCGGCCAGGACGCCGGAGGTCTTCCCCTGGTCGTTCGCCGTGCCGGCCGTGGTGTAGCGCTTGGTGTGCTCGACCGAGCGCATGCCGGCGCCGGTCGCGCGGGTCAGGTCGTCGACGGTGACGTCTCGTTGCAGGTCGACGAAACGGGGCGCGTCCGGCCGGCCGGGCACGGCGTACACCTGCATCGACGGCGTCGGCCGCGGCTGTGCGGCGACCGCCGGGAGGCGGGGAGTCCGCGGGGTGTGTCCCTCGGCCTCGACGGCGCGGGCGCCGGCCGCCGCGCCCTCGGCCAGCACCGCGGCCAGGTCGAGGACACCGCCCGCGCCGCCCGCCGCCTCGACCGCCTGCCGGCAGGCGTCGGGCACGAACGAGCCCAGCGTCGCGTCGAACCGCAGTCTGCCGCCCGCCTGGCTGAAGAGGTGCGCCACCGGGTTCCAGCCGCCGGAGACCAGCAGCAGGTCGGCCGCGAACTCCCGCTGCCCGACGACCTCTCCGTACGGGGCGACGGTCACGGCGGACAGACGGGATTCGCCCTCGGTGCCGACCACGGCGTGCCCGGTCAGCACCTCGATGCCGGCTGTGCGGGCCCGCTCGGCCCACTCCCCCGCGTCCGGCCGGGTGTCCACGATCGCGGAAACCGTCACGCCGGCCGCGTGCAGATCCAGGGCGGCCGCGTAGGCGCTGTCGTTGGTGGTGAAGACGACCGCGCGGCGGCCGGGCAGCACGCCGTGGCGGTGCAGGTGGGTACGGGCCGAGGCGGCCAGCATCACACCGGGGCGGTCGTTGTCCGCGAAGGCCAGCGAGCGCTCGTGGGCGCCGGTGGCGAGGACGACACGGCGTGCGCGGATCCGCCAGACCCGTTCACGGGACACGTGCGCGGGGGCGTCGGCGCCGAGGTGGTGGGTACGGCGCTCGACGGCGAGGAGATGGTTGTCGTCGTAGTGGCCGAAGACGGTCGTCCGCCGCAGGACGCGTACCTCGGGCGCGGCCTCGACCAGTCCCGTCACCTCCTGCACCCAGTCGAGGTGCTCGCCCGTGCCCAGCAGGCTGCCGCCCGGCTCGGGCCGGTCGTCGGCGAGGATGACCCGCGCTCCGCTGCCCGCCGCCGCGGCGGCCGCCGCGAGGCCGGCCGGGCCCGCGCCTACGACCAGCAGGTCACAGTGGGCGTGCACGGCGTCGTAACGGGCCGGGTCGGGTGTCGTGGCGAGGCGGCCCTGGCCGGGGAGGCTGCTCGCGACCAGGCCGTCGTAGAGCTCGACCGTGGTCGCGGGGAGCATCGGCTCGGGGAACGGGGCCTCGATCTGGACGACCGCGTTGGGTTCCTCGACGCCGGCCGAGAAGACGCCCCGCGGACGGCCGAGCTTGATGCCGGTGCCGGCCTGGACGACACCGTTGGCGAGGAGGGCGGAGGCGAGGGTGTCGCCCCGGTGGCCTTGGTACTCCGTGCCGTCGAAGGTGAAGGTGAGGAGGGTGTCGCGGTCGATCCGGCCTCGGGTGGGGTGGCGGAACGGCTGGGTGGTCCCGCTCCCGCCGCCCCTGCCCGTCCCGTCCTCGAGGGGCTGCGCCCCTTCGTCCCCGGTTCCGGGGGTCGCGCTCCCGGGCCCCCCTGCGGCCCGACCGGTCTCGCCCTCGGGCGCCGGACGGGCTGGTGACGCCGGGCCCGGCTCGGAAGTGGCCGGACCCGGCCCGAAGGCCGCTCCGGCTGACGGCACCGGCCTCGGCTCAGCGGTCGCCGGGCGTTCCTCGCCCGAGCGGTACACCGACAGGATCTCGTTCGTCGAGGTGTCACGGACCGCGTTGAACCAGCGGCGGCAGCCCGCCGAGTGGCTCCAGCGTTCGGCGAACGGGCCCCTGGGGTTGTCACGGAAGAAGAGGTAGCGGGCCCACTCCTCGTCGGTGAGGGCGGACGGGTCCTCGGGGTAGGGCACATGGGCCTGGCCGCCGTAGTGGAACTCGGCCTCGTCGCGGAGCCCGCACCACGGGCAGGGGATGAGCAGCATGGGTTCGGCTCCCGAAGGGTCCAGTGGTCCTGGAGGTTCTAGTGGGCCACCGCGGCCGCGCCGTGCTCGTCGACGAGCGCGCCGGTGGTGAAACGGTCGAGCGAGAAGGGGGCGTTGAGGGGGTGCGGCGTGTCGTGGGCGATGGTGTGGGCGTAGACCGAGCCGACGCCGGGGGTCGCTTTGAAACCGCCGGTGCCCCACCCGCAGTTGAGGTAGAGGTTCTCGACGGGGCTGAGGCCCACGATGGGCGAGGCGTCGGGGCTGACGTCGACGATGCCGCCCCAGGTGCGCAGCACGTGGGCGCGGGCGAAGACCGGGAAGAGCTCCAGGGCCGCCGACATCTGCTCCTCGATGATGTGGAAGGCGCCGCGCTGGGTGTACGAGTTGTACGCGTCGATGCCCGCCCCCATCACCAGTTCGCCCTTGTGCGCCTGGCTGACGTACACGTGGACTGCGTTGGACATGACGACCGTGGGGTGCACCGGCTCCAGCAGCTCGGACACGAGCGCCTGCAACGGGTGGCTCTGCAGCGGGAGTTCGATGCCGGCCATCGCCGCGAGGACCGAGGTGTGTCCCGCCGAGCAGAGCGCCACCTTGCCCGCCGCGACGGGTCCGAGGTTCGTCTGCACGCCCACCACCCGGCCGTCGACCACGTCCAGGCCGGTGACCTCGCAGTTCTGGATGATGTCGACGCCGGCGGCGTCGGCCGAGCGGGCCAGACCCCAGGCGACATGGTCGTGCTTGGCGATGCCGGCGCGCGGCTGGTACGTGCCGCCGAGGACCGGATAGCGCACGTCCGGTGCGGTGTTGACGATCGGGCAGACCTCTTTGACCTGCTCCGCGTCGAGCCATTCGGCGTCCACGCCGTTGAGGCGGTTGGCCTCCACGCGGCGCACGCTGTCGCGGACGTCCTGGAGACTGTGCGCGAGGTTCAGCACGCCGCGCTGGGAGAACAGGATCGGATAGTCGAGCTCCTCCGCCAGGCCCTCCCACAGCTTGAGCGCGTGCTCGTAGATGCCTGCGCTCTCGTCCCACAGGTAGTTGGAGCGGATGATGGTGGTGTTGCGGGCCATGTTGCCGCCCGCGAGCCACCCCTTCTCCAGCACGGCCACATCGGTGATGCCGTGGTTCTTCGCCAGGTAGTGGGCAGTGGCGAGGCCGTGTCCGCCGCCGCCGACGATCACCACGTCGTACGACCGCTTCGGTGCGGGGTTGCGCCACAGCCAGTCGGGGTGTTCGGGAAGCTCGGCGCCGGGTGTGCGGGGGCTCATCGGGCGTCTCCGTGTTCTGCGCGGTGCGGGTACGGCGGGTGTTCGGGCAGCGGCGCGTGCATACGTCCTTCGCGCTCCTCTCGGCGGACGCCGGCTGGTGCAGTCGCCGGCGGTGTCCCTTCCCCCGGGACCGACGTCGGGTTCACCCGCGCAGGCGGGACATGGTGGGGTCGAACAGGGGCTCCTCGGCGACGACCGCTTCGACGCGCCGGTCGAAGTATCCGATGTGCACGGTGGCGCCCGCCGTCGCGAGTTCGGCGGGCAGCCACGCGTAGGCGATGCCCTTGCCGATCGTGTAGCCCCAGGCGGCGCTCGTGACGTAGCCGACGGCGCGGTCGCCGTCGTACACCGGCTCCTTGCCGAGGACGAGTGACTGCGGGTCGTCGATGGTGAGGCAGGTCAGCCTGCGCCGGACGTCGGCCCTGCGGCGCTCCAGGGCGGCCTTGCCGACGAAGTCGTCCTTGTCGGCCTTGACGGCGAAGCCGACGCCGGCCTCGTAGGGGTCGTGCTCGTAGGTCATGTCGGCGCCGAAGGACCGGTAGCCCTTCTCCAGGCGCAGGCTGTTGAAGGCGCCGCGGCCGGCCACGACGCCGCCGAGCGGCCGTGCGGCGCGCCACAGGATGTCCCACAGCTTCCGGCCCTGGTCGGCGGTGGTGTAGAGCTCCCAGCCGAGTTCGCCGACGTAGGACAGCCGCATCGCGGTGACGGGCACCGAGCCGATGTAGGCACGTTTGGCGCGGAAGTACTTCAGGCCGTCGCCCGAGAAGTCCTCGTCCGTCAGAGGCTGGAGCACCTTGCGGGCGAGCGGCCCCCACAGGCCCACGCAGCAGGTGCCGGACGTGATGTCGCGGACCTGGACGGTGCCGTCGGCGGGGAGGTGGCGGGTGAACCAGTCGAGGTCCAGGTTGCCGTTGGCGCCGATCTGGAACAGGTCGGGGGCCAGCCGGGCGACGGTGATGTCGCTGCGGATGCCGCCGTCCTCGTGCAGCAGCAGGGTGTACGTCACGGAGCCGACGGACTTGGCGACCTTGCCGGTGACCAGTCGCTCCAGGAAGGCGGCGGCGCCGGGGCCGGTCACCTCCAGGCGCTTGAGGGCCGTCATGTCGTAGAGGGCGACGGTCTCGCGGGTGATCTGGGCCTCGGCTCCGACGATGGGCGACCAGTACCGCGCGGCCCAGTCGCCGGGTGTGGGGAGGGAACGCCCCTCCACCAGGTGGGCGTTGGCCTCGTACCACTGCGGGCGCTCCCAGCCGTTCGCCTCCAGGAAGAAGGCGCCGTGCTCCTGCTGGCGGGCGTGGAAGGGGCTGGTGCGCATCGGGCGCGGCTTCCCCGAGGGCTGCAGGGGGTGGAGGATGTCGTAGACCTCGACGAAGTTCTGGCAGTCGCGGGCCAGGACGTACTCCGGGGACAGCTGGTGCGCCTCGAAGCGGTTGAGGTCGCACTCGTGCAGGTCGAAGGACGAGCAGTGGCCGTCGACCAGCCACTCTGCCATGGCGCGTCCTACGCCGGCGGAGTGGGTGACCCAGACGGCCTCGGCGACCCAGAAGCCCTTGACGTCCGGCGACTCGCCGAGGAGCGGGAAGTTGTCGGTGGTGAAGGAGAAGAGGCCGTTGATGCCCTCCTCGACCTTGGCCTCCCTGGTCGCGGGGAGCAGCGACTGCGTCTCGGTCCAGGCGTCCTCGAAGTCCTCCTCCGTGAACTTCAGCACCGAGGGCATGGTGTCGGCCTCGTCCACGGAGAGGATGTCGTCGGCGGAGATCGGCATCGGGCGGTGGCCGTAGTAGCCGATGCCGATGCCGTCGAAGCGGTCGCGGTAGTAGAGGTCGGCGTCCTGGTGGCGCAGGATGGGGCGGACCGCCTCCTCGGTCTGGCCGGCCAGCGCGGGCACCGGGCCGGTCCAGGCGAGCTGGTGGGCGAGCGGGGTGAGCGGGAGGTTCAGGCCGGCCATGCGGGCGATCTTCGGGCCCCAGATGCCGGCGCAGCAGACGACGATGTCGGCGGGGATCTCGCCCTGGTCGGTGTGGACGCCGGTGACGCGGCCCTCGCTCTGCCGGACGTCCAGCACCTCGTGGCGGGCCAGGAAGCGCACTCCCCGCGCGGTGGCCCGGCGGATCTGCGCCTCCACGGCGAGGACGGCCTTGGCGAGGCCGTCGGTGGGGACCAGGAGGCCGCCGAGAACCCGCTCCGGGTTCACCAGCGGGTGCTGCTCGACGCACTCCTCGGCGGTGAGCAGCCGGGACTCCACGCCCCAGGCGGCGATCCACCCGTGCCGGCGGTGCAGCTCCGTGAGGCGCTCGGGGGTCGTGGCCACCTCGAGTCCGCCGACCTGGAGGAAGCAGGGCTGTCCGTCGACGTCGAGGGAGCAGAACTTCTCGACGGTGTAGCGGGCCAGCTCGGTCATCGTCTTGGAGGAGTTGGTCTGGAAGACCAGTCCGGGGGCGTGCGAGCTGGAGCCTCCGGTGGCGGGCAGCGGGCCCTGGTCGACCACGGTCACCTCGGTCCAGCCTCGCGCGGAGATCTCGTCCGCGAGTGCCGCGCCCACGACGCCCGCTCCGATGATGACCACTCGGGGTCCCGCCATCGCCGCACCTCCGGTTCGAAAACCTGTTCAGCCGGGCCAGTTGCTTTGTACGCAACTTGATTCAGGTTGCGCAACTCAATGTGCCCGTCGTGCCCGTGGGTGTCAAGAGGTCCGGAGCGTCGGCGGACAGGCCCCGGAACACGGCGGAGAACAGGCCGGGGACCAGGCATGACGACGGGCCGGAAAGAGCGATGCCCGGCGGGCGGTGCGCAACTGTGCGCACCGCCCGCCGGGCATGTCCGACCGGCACCCGTGTCAGGCGTCCCGTGTCACTTGATCCAGGCGTCCACCTTGGCGCGGTTGGCGTCGACCCACTTCTTCGCCGCGGCCTCGGGGGTCATCTTGTCGACCGCGATGTACTTGGCCACGACGTTCTGGTCGTCGTTCGTCCAGTTGAACTTCTTCACCAGGTCGTAGGCCGGGCTGCCGGACTTGGCGAACTTGGCGCTGACGATCTTGTCGAGGTCGTACACCGGGTAGTCGCACGCGATCTTCTCCGCGTCGGCGTCGCAACCCGTCTTGTAGGCGGGCAGGTTCACCTTCACCAGCGGCACCTCGGAGAGGAACCACTGCGGCTCGTAGAAGTAGCCGATCACCCATTCCTTGTTCTTCTCGGCCCTGCGGTAGGCCTGGATGAGCGCGGTCTCGCTGCCCGCGTACACCACCTTGAAGTCCAGCTTCAGGTTCTTCACCAGCGCCTCGTCGTTGGTCACGTACGACGGGTCGCCGTCGAGGAGCTGGCCCTTGCCTCCCGACTCCGAGGTCTTGAAGTTCGCGGCGTACTTGTTCAGGTTGTTCCAGTCGGTGATGTCCGGATGCGCCTTCGCCAGCCACGGCGGCACGTACCAGCCGATGATGCCCTTGTTCCCGGTCGAGCCGGCCTCCACGGCCGTCTTCTGCTGGGTGACGTACTTCTTCTTCAGGTCGTCGTGGCCCCAGTTCTCCAGGACGGCGTCCACTTCGCCCGTCCCGAAGCCCTGCCAGGCGATCTCCTCCTTCAGATCCTTCTTGGTGACCTTGCAGTGGAGGTCGTTCTCCGCGACGTACGCGACGACAGCGGCGTCCGCCTCGTAGCCCACCCACGGGTTGACCGCGAGATTGAAGGCCCCGCACTTGCCCGAGCCGCCCGCGCTGCTGCCGGACTCCGAGGAGCTGTCGCCGACCTTCGCCCCGCCGCAGGCGGTGAGGGTGAGCCCGAGAACCGCCACGCCCACCGCGCCGGTTCTCCAGTGTTTCGCTTGCCTTGCCATGGCCAGTAGCTCCTTACGCGCTGGTACGCCGCGCCGCTGCCTGAGTGATCCGGTCGAACATGACTCCGAGAAGGACGATGGCCAGCCCCGCGGCGAGCCCCTTCCCGTACAGCTGTCCCTGCGAGAAACCGGCCACGACGTCGTAGCCGAGGGCGCCCGCGCCTACCAGGCCGCCCACCACAACCATCGACAGCACGTAGATCAGGCCCTGGTTGGTCGCGAGGGTCAGGGCGCTGCGTGCCATCGGCAGCTGGACCTTGGTGATGATCTGCCAGGTGTCGCACCCGGCGGAGGTGGCCGCCTCCACGGTCGTCGCGGGCACGTTCCGCACCCCGTCCGCGATGATCTTGATGGCGACGGGGGCCGCGTAGACGACGGCGGCGACGATGGCCGTGAAGCGGGTCGCGCCGAACAGCGCGAGGAACGGAACCAGGTAGACGAACGGCGGCATGACCTGTGCCGCGTCCAGGGTGGGCCGCAGCACCCGGTCCACGAGGGGGCTGCGGCCCATCCACACGCCGAACACGACGCCCAGCAGCATCACCAGCACCGTCGCGACGAGGGTCGACGCCAGGGTCGTCATGGCGTCCGACCACATGCCGGTGCCGACCAGCAGGCCGACGCAGACGGCTGTGGTGATGCCGGCCCGCAGGCCCCCGAGCACCGCGCCGAGCGCGACCAGCACCACGCCCACCAGCCACCACGGCGAGTCCGTGAGCAGCGACTGGAAGGGGTTGAGCAGACCGTTGGTGAGCGCGTCGCGGAAGGCGTTGGTGATCCCCGAGAAGTGGTCCTGCACCCAGGTCGTCGCGGAGTCGGCGGCGCTCGCGACGGAACTGCCGAGATCGCCGCCGCCCGGGAACTCCGCCGCCCACAGGAAGGTGTGCGACAGGTAGACCAGGACCGCGGTGACGGCCGCGCCCGCGCCCAGCAGGGGTCGGCGCCAGGCCGAGAGGCGGCTCTGGGAGCGCCGGGCGGCCTGCTCGCGCACGCTGGCGGCGGTGGTGACCCGGTCGAGCACGATCGCCATGACGACGATGGACAGGCCCGCGTTGAAGGCCGTGCCGACGTCGAGCGACTGCAGCGCCTGCACGACGGTCTTGCCGAGGCCCGGCGCGTCGATCAGGGCGGCGATGGTGACCATGGCCAGGGCGGCCATGATCGACTGGTTGACGCCCATCACCACGGTCCGTTTGGACATCGGCAGCAGGACCTTCGTCAGCGCCTGCCGCCGGGTCGCGCCCATCGACTCGGCCGCCTCGACGGTGGTCTCGGGCACGGACCGGATGGCGTGCGCGGTGATGCGGATCGCCGGCGGGGCCGCGTAGACGACCGTGGCGATGGTGGCGGACCCGCCGCCGATGAGGAAGAAGAGCGTCAGCGGGGCGAGGTAGACGAGGGTCGGCATGGTCTGCATGAAGTCCAGGAAGGGCGTCATGATCCGGTGGAACCGGTCGGACACCCCCGCCCACACCCCGAGCGGGATCGCGAACAGCAGCGCCACGAAGACCGAGGACAGGGTCAGCGCCAGGGTGTCCATGCTCTCCTGCCACAGGCCCTGCAGCCCGAAGAAGGTGAAGCCCGCCACCGCCAGCAGCGCCACCCGCCAGTTGCCCACGGCCCACGAGACGTACCCGGCGATGCCGACCACGCCGAGCCAGCCGATCTGGGGGACGGGCCGGACGCCGGACGGCTGCGAGATCAGCTCCTGGACGAACGTCACCAGGGTGTCGATGACGAGACGGATCTCGTTGAAGAAGTAGAGGAAGAGCGGGTTGGTGTCGCGGTTCGCGCCGATCGAGTCGTTGACGTCGTTGAACCACCGGTGCAGATCGGTGAGGTCGGCCGCCGCCAGGGACAGCGTCTGCCTGCCGCGCAGCACGGCGAAGAGCGCCAGCCACAGGACCAGGATCGCGGCGATCAGCAGGGGCCGGCTGACGGTGCGCGCGCTCCTGGCGTGGGCGACCGGCTCCACCGTCCCGGTCTTCTCCGGTTTCTCCACGGCGACGGTCATCGCAGGTCGCCTTCCTGCCCGGCGACCACCGCGAGGATCTCCTCGTCGCCGACCATGCCGAGCAGCTTGCCGTTCTCGACCACCTTGACGGGCTTCTCCGCCGCGAGCACCGCCCGGGTCGCCTCCCGCACCACGACGTCCGGGCCGAGTTCGGGGCCGTCCAGGGGGTCGCCGTCGGCCGGCGGACGCATGATCCAGCGCAGGGTGAGCACGTCCGCGCGGGGCACGTCCTTGACGAACTCGCGCACATAGTCGTCGGCGGGGGCGCCCACGAGCTCGTCGCCGGTGCCGCACTGGACCGTCTTGCCGTCCCGCATGATCAGGATCCGGTCGCCCAGCTTGAGCGCCTCGGACAGGTCGTGGGTGATGAACACCATGGTCTTGCCGACCTCGTGGTGCAGGCGGATGACCTCGTTCTGCATGCCCCGGCGGATCAGCGGGTCGAGCGCCGAGAACGGCTCGTCGAAGAAGAGCACGTCGGGGTCGCCGGCCAGCGCCCGGGCCAGGCCGACACGCTGCTGCATGCCGCCGGAGAGCTGGTCGGGGTAGGAGTTCTCGTAGCCGGCGAGGCCCACCAGTTCGACGACCTCCATGGCCCGCTTGACGCGCTCCGCCCTGCCCATGCCGCGGATCTCCAGGCCGAAGGACACGTTGTCGACCACACGGCGGTGGGGCAGCAGCCCGAAGTGCTGGAAGACCATGGAGAACTTGCGGCGGCGCAGGTCGCGCAGGCGCCCCGGGTCCGCCTGGCGGATGTCCTCGCCCTCGAAGACGATCTCGCCCGCGGTGGGCTCGATCAGCCGGGTCAGACATCGCACCAGGGTGGACTTCCCGGAGCCGGACAGCCCCATGACGACGAAGACCTCGCCGGGCGCCACGTCGAACTCGATGTCGCGCACGGCGGCGGTGCACCCGGTCCGGTCCATGAGCTCGCGGCGGGTGAGACCGCACAGTTCCGCCGAGCCCGGTATCGACTCGGCCTTGGGCCCGAACACCTTCCACAGATTGCGCACGGATATGACCGCTGTGCCGTCCGAGTCCGGGAGCGAGCCACGCCGCTGCGGCGCCTCGGTCTGCGTGGGGGTCACGATCGACCTCATTTCGGCGTTCAGCCGCGGAACCAGCGCTGCGGCCGGGGTTGGATGTTCTGCCAGATGTGCTTGGGCTCGCGGTACTCGCTCAGACCGGACGGTCCGAGCTCCCGGCCCACTCCCGAATGCCCGAAGCCACCCCACTCCGCCTGCGGCACATAGGGGTGGTAGTCGTTGATCCACACCGTGCCGTGCCGCAGCCGCCGGGCGACCCGCTGGGCTTTGCCGGCGTCCTGCGTCCAGACGGCGCCGGCGAGTCCGTACTCGGTGTCGTTGGCGATGCGCACGGCGTCGTCCTCGTCGGTGAAGCGCTCGACGGTGAGCACCGGGCCGAAGGACTCCTCGTGGACCACGCGCATGTCCTGCCGGCACTCGTCGAGGACGGTGGGCGGGTAGTAGTGGCCGCCCGCGAGGGCCGGCTCGCCGGGGCGTTTTCCGCCGCAGCGCAGGATCGCGCCTTCGGCGAGGCCCGCCGCGACGTACGCCTCGACCTTCTCCAGGTGCTGTGCGGAGATCAGGGCTCCGGTCTCGGCCTCGGGATCGAAGGGACCGCCGAGGCGGATCAGCCGGGCGCGGCGGACGATCTCGTCGACGAGACGGTCGTGCAGGCCGTCCTCGACGATCAGGCGGGCG
Organism: Streptomyces sp. SAS_272; assembly: GCF_052543235.1. Taxonomy (NCBI): domain Bacteria; kingdom Bacillati; phylum Actinomycetota; class Actinomycetes; order Kitasatosporales; family Streptomycetaceae; genus Streptomyces; species Streptomyces sp. SAS_272. The sequence continues at coordinate 12,984 of NZ_JBMNDR010000095.1, forward strand.
CCGGCCGAGCAGACCTGTCCGGAGTGCAGGAAGACGGCTGTCAGGGCGAAGTCCACGGCCGTCTCGAAGTCGGCGTCGGCGAAGACGACGTTGGGGTTCTTGCCGCCGAGTTCGAGCGCCACCTTCTTCACGGTCGAGGCGGCGGTGGCCATGATGCGCCTGCCGGTGGCGAGACCGCCGGTGAAGGAGACCATGTCGACCGCGGGGTCCTCGGAGAGCGGTGCGCCGACCTCGGGGCCGGCGCCCAGCACGAGGTTGGCGGCGCCGGCCGGGAGTCCGGCCTCCTCCAGCGCCTTCATCAGCAGGATCGAGGTGGAGGGGGTCAGCTCGCTGGGCTTGAGGACGATGGTGTTGCCCGCGGCGAGGGCCGGGGCGACCTTCCAGGAGGCCTGCAGCAGCGGGTAGTTCCACGGGGTGATCAGGGCGCACACGCCGATCGGCTCGTACACCACACGGCTGACGGCGTCGTCGCGGCCGGTGTCGATGACGCGGCCCGCGTCGGTTCCGGCGATCCCGCCGTAGTAACGGAAGCAGGAGACGACGTCGGCGATGTCGTACTCGCTCTCCACGAGCCGCTTCCCGGTGTCCAGCGACTCGGCGCGGGCGAAGACCCCGGCGTCGCGCTCGATCAGGTCGGCGGTGCGCAGCAGCAGGGCGCCGCGCTCACGCTCGGGGGTGCGCGGCCAGGGTCCTTCGTCGAAGGCGCGGCGGGCGGCGGCGATCGCCGCCTCGGCGTCGGGGCGCGTCCCCTCGGAGACGGTCACGGCGAGCGTGCCGTCGGCGGGGCAGCGGATGTCCCTGCGCCCGCCGGCCAGCGGGTCCCGCCATTCTCCAGCCACATACAGGTCTGCCACGCCCCGAGCCTTTCAAGAGAACTTCGTTGCGCATTGTGCACCCAATTGCTTGTGGTGGAACACCTTTGCGAATGTCCAGACGCACGTCAAGGGGTTGGCAGATGACGATTTCGCTCGGCGAGCAGTTGTGGGGCCGCCCTTGACCGGACGGGGCGCCGCATCGACCATGTTGCGTATCGCTCACCATGTTGTGCATTACGCACCGACGGAGGCCGCACATGTCCCCTCGACCGCAACCTGGCCGTGAGTACGTCCTGACGCTCTCGTGTCCCGACAGAGCGGGTCTGGTCCACGCCGTGAGCGGCTTCCTCGTCCGCAACTCCGGAAACATCCTGGAAAGCCAGCAGTTCGACGACCGACTCCAGGACCGATTCTTCATGCGGGTCCACTTCGACGTCTCCGACCCGGACGTGGACCTGGACGCCCTGCGTCACCGCTTCGGCCCGGTCGCCGAGGCCTACCGGATCTCCTGGACGCTGCGCGACGCCTCGACGCCGACCCGGACGCTCATCATGGTGTCCCGGTTCGGCCACTGCCTGAACGATCTGCTGTTCCGCCGGCGCACCGGCGCCCTCAACATCGAGATCCCGGCGATCGTCTCCAACCACCGGGACTTCGAAGGCCTCGCGGACACCTACGGCATCCCCTTCCACCACCTGCCGGTGACCCGGGACGGCAAGGCCGAGGCCGAGGCGCGACTGCTGGAGCTGGTTCGCGAGCTGGACGTGGACCTGGTCGTGCTGGCCCGCTACATGCAGATCCTCTCCGACGACCTGTGCAAGCAGCTCGAGGGTCGCGCCATCAACATCCACCACTCCTTCCTGCCCAGCTTCAAGGGCGCTCGCCCCTACGAGCAGGCCTACGACCGCGGGGTGAAGCTCGTCGGCGCGACCGCCCACTACGTGACGCCGGACCTGGACGAGGGGCAGATCATCGAGCAGGACGTGGTCCGGGTGGATCATTCGCTGGACCCCGGCGAGCTGGTCACCGTGGGGCGGGACGTGGAGGCGCAGGTCCTCGCGCACGCCGTGAAGTGGCACAGCGAGAGCCGCGTGATGGTGTACGGCAACCGCACGGTGGTCTTCCGCTGAGCGGTACGGGCGCCACGCGTCGAGAGGAGGGGGCCGCAGGACGATCCGGCCCCCTCCTCTCGTATACGAACAACCCCGCACCGGTGCCGTCATCCGCCGAGGCGGTCCAGCAGGGCGCGGCGCCAGCGTTCGGTCTCGGCGATCTGGTTGAAGGTGAACAGGTGCAGGCCCGACACCCCTGCCGAGGGCGCGGTCAACGCCCCCTCGGCACGTCGCAGCAGCCGGTCCGGCGAGTAGCCGCCGGGCGCCGCGAAGCGCAGGAACCAGGAGGGGTGCCGGGCCAGGAAGCGCGTCGACTCCCCCACTCCGATCTTCGCGGCCATGGACAGCAGCCTGGCCCGCTGCACGGGCCCGGCGACCCCCACGTACAGCGGCAGCGTCACGCCCCGCCGGCGCACCCGGACGATCCACTCCCCGAGCAGCCGCGGGTCGAAGCAGAGGTTGCTGACCAGATAGGTGGCGTGCTCGCGTTTGTCCCACATGGCCTGGACGAGGACGTCGTCGTGGACCAGCGGATGGCTCTCGGGGTAGCCGGTGACGCCGACGTGGGCGAAGGGACTGCCCAGCTCGCCGAGCCTGCGCAGCACCGGGAGCGCCTCTCGGTAGGCCCCGGCGGGCGGGTCGGCGTCGCCCGCCGGGACGAAGACGTCGTCCACTCCCGCCTCGCGCAGCCGGTTCGCGACGTCCTTCAGGTGAGCGTCGTCGCGCAGCAGCCTCGCCGGCACGTGCGGGACGACGCGGTAGCCGTGGCCCGCGAGCCGGACGGCGAGGTCGACGGTCGGCTCCAGTCCCCTGACCGGCGAGGCCGTCACGGTGACGGCGATCCGGCGCGGAACGTGCGCCAGGACCTTGTCCTCGGTCGACCTCGCGGGCAGCACCTCGTAGCGGACGCCGTCCAGCAGCGCCGCGAGCCCTGAGCCGCCCAACCCCCTACTCCGCCCGCAGCTGCGCGTCGCGGTGGCGGTAGTAGGCCGCCGCCGACGGCGCCGCCGGCTTCTTGCCGAGGATGAGGTCGGCGGCCTTCTCGGCGATCATCATGACGGGGGCGTAGATGTTGCCGTTCGTGACGTACGGCATGACCGAGGCGTCCACCACCCGCAGGCCCTCCAGGCCGTGCACGCGCATGCTCGCCGGGTCGACGACCGCCATCTCGTCGGTGCCCATCTTGCAGGTGCAGGACGGGTGCAGGGCCGTCTCGCCCTCCTCGGCGACCCAGGCGAGGATCTCCTCGTCCGACTCCACCTTCGGTCCGGGGGAGATCTCCCCGTCGTTGTACGGGGCGAGGGCCGGCTGGTCGAGGATCCTGCGGGCCACCCGGATCGCCTCGACCCATTCGCGGCGGTCCTGCTCGGTGGAGAGGTAGTTGAAGCGCAGTGCCGGATGTTCGCGGGGGTCCTTGCTCTTGATCTTCACCGAGCCGATGGCGTCGGAGTACATCGGACCCACGTGCACCTGGTAGCCATGGCCGCCGGAGGGCGAGGAGCCGTCGTAGCGGACGGCGATGGGCAGGAAGTGGAACATCAGGTTGGGGTAGTCCACGTCCTCGTTGCTTCGGGCGAAGCCGCCGGCCTCGAAGTGGTTGGTGGCCGCAGGCCCCCTGCGGAAGAGCCACTGCAGCCCGATGAAGGGGGCGCGCCATTTCGCCATGTAGGGCTGCATCGACACCGGCTGCCGGCAGGCGTACTGGACGTAGACCTCCAGGTGGTCCTGCATGTTCTCGCCGACGCCCGGGAGGTCGTGGACGACGTCGACGCCGAGGGCGCGCAGTTCCTCCGCATTGCCGACGCCGGAGAGCTGCAGCAACTGGGGGGAGTTGATCGCGCCGCCGCAGAGGATGACCTCCTTGGCGCGCACCTGCTGGAGCGGGCCCCGGCCGCGCCGGTACTCGACCCCGACGGCCCGCTTGCCCTCGAAGAGGACGCGGGTGACGAGCGAGCGGGTGCGGACGGTGAGGTTGGGGCGCTTGCGGACGGGCTTGAGGTAGGCCTTCGAGGCCGACAGCCGGCGGCCGCGGTGGACGTTGCGGTCGAACTTGGCGAAGCCCTCCTGGCGGTAGCCGTTGACGTCGTCCGTGGGGGCGTAACCGGCCTCCTCGGTGGCCTTGAGGAAGGCGCCGAACAACGGGTTGGAGGCGGGCCCGCGTTCCAGGACGAGGGGGCCGTCGTGGCCGCGGAACTCGTCGTCGGGGTCGGCCGCGAGGCAGTTCTCCATCCGCCGGAAGTAGGGCAGGCAGTGCGCGTAGTCCCAGGTCTCCATCCCGGGATCGGCGGCCCAGCGCTCGTAGTCCATGGGGTTGCCGCGCTGGAAGATCATGCCGTTGATGCTGCTCGAGCCGCCCAGCACCTTGCCGCGCGCGTGGTAGACGCGCCGCCCGCCCATGTGCGGTTCCGGCTCGGACTCGTACTTCCAGTCGTAGAACCGGCTGCCGATCGGATAGGTGAGCGCGGCCGGCATGTGGATGAAGACGTCCCACGGGTAGTCGGACCGGCCGGCCTCCAGGACCAGCACCCGGTGGGCCGGGTCCGCGGAGAGTCTGTTCGCCAATGCGCTGCCGGCCGAACCGCCGCCGACGATGACGAAGTCGTACTGCGTAGCCATGGTGCCTCGTCTCGCTCGCGCCGTAGATACGGGACGCATGCTAGTACCGGTCCCGCCATACGCACCAGGTTGCGTGCCACGCAACTTCCGATGTCCGGGTTCCGGGCCCCGACACTTGCAATCGCGTTGTTTACTGCGCGTATAGTTTCGCTGTGAGCAACTACAGCCTTGACACAGAAACATCCACTCCCCAGGCCGGTGGCGTGCAGTCGGTCGACCGCGCCATCAGCGTCCTGGAGATCCTGGCCCAGCGCGGCGAGGCGGGCGTCAGCGAGGTCGCGGCCGAGATCGACGTTCACAAGTCCACCGCGTTCCGCCTGCTGGGCGCCCTGGAAGCGCGCGGACTGGTGGAACAGGCCGGCGACCGCGGCAAGTACCGACTCGGCTTCGGGATCGTCCGTCTGGCCGGCGCGGTCACCGGGCGGATCGACCTCACCCAGCAGGGCCGCCCGGTGTGCGAGGAACTGGCGGAGGAGATCGGCGAGACGGTCAACATCGCCGTGCTCCAGGAGCACTACGCGGTCAACCTCTACCAAGTGCGCGGCCCCGGCGCCGTCACCGCGCAGAACTGGGTCGGCCAGCTGACCCCGCTGCACGCCACCTCGAGCGGCAAGATCCTGCTGGCCCACCTGCCGGCCAAGCAGCGCACCGCGCTGCTCGCCGAGGCGGGCCTGAAGAAGGTCACCCCGCACACCATCACGGCGAAGACGAAGCTCGAGCGGAACCTGGCCGAGGCCCGGGAGCGCGGTTACGCCTGGGCCCGGGAGGAGCTGGAGATCGGCCTGCACGCCATGGCCGCGCCGATCCGCAACCGGGAGGGCGACGTGATCGCCGCCGTGAGCGCCTCCGGGCCCTCCTACCGGTTCACCGAGGAACGTCTGCACGAACTGGCTCCGGTGCTGCTGAAGGGCGCGGAGGAGATCAGTCACCGCATGGGCTACCTGGGCTGAGCCGCGCGGCGGCCGCCGTCACGCCCGCCGGGTGCCGAGCCGCTCGTGCACCCAGTCGTGGAAGGCGCCTATGTGGTGCTCGCTGGGCACCAGCACGCCCCCCTTGGCGTACATCCGCGAGCTCATCCCGGGCTGGGTGCGCTCACAGGCGTCGAAGTCCTGCCGGTTGACCCGGTCGAAGAGCTCCACGGACCGGCTGACGTCCTTGCCGCTCTCGACGACGTGCGGCAGGTAGAGCCAGTCGCACTCGACGATCGTGCGGTCGACCGCCACCGGGTACATGCGGTGGAAGATCACATGGTCCGGCACGAGGTTGATGAACACCTGCGGCCGCACGGTGATCGCGTAGTAGCGGCGGTCCTGGTCGTCCGCGACGCCGGGGATGCGGTCCAGGCCCTCCGAGCCGTCCACGGTGAACCCCTGGACCTCCGCGCCGAACTCGGCGCCGTGGCCCACGTAGTACTGCGCGGCGTAGCCGTCGGCGAACTCCGGCAGGACCTCGGTCAGTTCCGGGTGGATCGTGGCGCAGTGGTAGCACTCCATGAAGTTCTCGATGATGAGCTTCCAGTTCGCCTTGACGTCGTAGACGATCCGCCGGCCCACCGACAGGTTGTCGATGTCGTAGTGCTCGATCGACTCCACGTCCCCCAGCCGGCTGACGACGTCGCCGATCACCTCCTCCTCGAAGGAGGGCGGGTTCTCCGCCAGACACACCCAGACGTAGCCGAGCCATTCCCGGGTGGCCACGCTCACCAGGCCGAACTCGGTGCGGCCGACGTCAGGCATCTTGGTCAGGTTCGGCGCCGCGACGAGTTTGCCGTTCAGGTCGTAGGTCCACGCGTGGTACGGGCATTGGAAGGCCCGCTTCACCTCGCCCGACTCCTCGGTGCACAGCTTGGCCCCGCGGTGCCGGCAGACGTTGAAGTACGCGCGGACGGAGTGGTCACGGGCGCGGGTGACCAGGATGCTCTCGCGGCCGACGTCGACGGTGCGGAAGGCGCCCGGCTTCGCCAGTTCGGAGGCGCGCGCGACGCAGAACCACATCGTCTCGAAGATGCGCTCCTGCTCCTGGGCGAAGATCCCGGGATCGGTGTAGGAGGAGCCGGAGAGGGTGGCGATCAGACTGTCCGGCAGGCTGGTCGAGGTCACGGTGCACTCCTCGGGGAACGTCGTGGAGGGGTCAGTCACGCGCCGGGAACAGCGACTCCGGACGGCGTTGGGTGTGGAACTGCGCCGCGGACCCGGTTGGTCGGCGGCCCGGTACGGCTCGTAGGCGGTGTCAGGCCGGCACGGCCGCGAGCTGCTTGCGCCAGCGGGTGAACAGCCGCGGCTGGTTCATCCCGAGTACGGCGACCGGCCGGCCCGCCCGCCGGTAGACGGCCAGGACGTTGCGGTCGCCCGGGGCGCCCTCCTCGATGCCCACGCTGTCGGCGCGGGCCGAGTGACCGGCGAACTGGATCTTCACGCGGTACTGGTCGGACCAGAAGTACGGCGGCTTCGGCAGGCCCGGTTCCGTCTCGCCCCAGGACAGCAGGGCCGCGACGGCGGCGTCCGGCCGCTCCCGCGCACCGGTCCAGTGCTCGACCCTGCGGTGCGCGCCGGTACGGGGGTCGTACCAGTTGGCGCAGTCGCCGACGGCCACCACCCCGCCCAGTCCGGTCCGGCCGTCGGCGCCGCACTTGACGCCGTTGTCGAGCTCGACGCCGGATCCCTCCAGCCACTCGACGCACGGGCGGGCGCCCACACCGACCACCACGATGTCGGCGGGGACGCTGCTGCCGTCCTCGAGCAGGACGGCGTTGACACGCCGCTCCCCGCTGAGCCCCTTCACGCCCACGCCGCACCGCAGACGTACGCCGTGGTCCGCGTGGAGCCCGGACACGACGGCGCCCATGGTCTCGCCGAGCGCCGCGGCGAGCGGTGTCGCGGCCGCCTCGATCACCGTCACGTCGAGTCCGAGGGCGTATGCGGTGGAGGCGACCTCGGCGCCGATGAAACCGCCGCCGATCACCGCCAGCCGTCCGCCGGCGGCCAGCTCGTCCCGCAGGGCGCGTGCGTCGTCCAGGGTGCGCAGGACGTGGACGCCGGCCAGCCCTTCGGCGCCGGGCAGGGTGCGCGCGGCCGCGCCGGTCGCGATGACGAAACCGTCGGCGCGGACCTGCCGGCCGTCGGCGAGCCGGACGGCGCGCTCGCGGCGGTCGAGCCCGACGGCTCGGGCGCCCAGCAGCCATTCGGCCCCCAGGTCCTCGTCGTCCGTCTCCAGCGCGAGGTCGGCCTCCGTGACGGCGCCGGCGAGGAACTCCTTGGACAACGGGGGCCGGTCGTAGGGGCGGTGGAGTTCGTCGCCGATGACGACGAGCCGCCCGTCGTAGCCCTGTCCGCGCAGTGAGCGCGCCGCCGACAGTCCGGCGAGCGAGGCGCCCACCACGGCCACGGTTCTCACGCGGGGCCCGGGGCGAGCCGCGCCGCGATGCAGGGCGGCAGGTTGGGAGCGTCCATGGACAGCCGGACGTGGATCATGCCGTCCTCGACGACGACCTCGTGCGTCCGCACGGGGAGCTTGGCCGGCGGCGAGTCCACCGCGCCGGTCCTGAGATCGAACTTCGAGGCGTGCAGGGGGCATTCCACCTCGCAGCCCTCCAGCCAGCCGTCGGCGAGCGAGGCGTCCTGGTGGGTGCAGGTGTCGTCGATGGCGAAGAGCTCGCCGTCGTCGGTGTGGAACACCGAGACCGGCGGGTCGATGTCGAGCCGGTAGGCCTCGCCTCGCGGGAGATCGGCGAGACGGCACGCGGGAATCATCATGACACCTCGGTGCGTATAGCGAAACGGATTGCGGTAAGCGCAACATCAGTCTGGGGTCGCCCAGAATGCTTGTCAAGGCATCCAAGAGCCGGGACGGGTGACGAATTGGCGTTGCACATCATGGAACTCCAAGCGCGATAGGCAACAGAACGGGGGGCACCGTCGGGCAGGGCGGCCTCGCCCCGTGCCGGGCGGGGCCGACGGCAACGGCCCCGCCCCGCATCGGCACACGCGCGCGCCCGTCTGGACGTACCGACGAACCGGGAGCGGGCGCGCGTTCCACGCCGGCGGACGTCAGTGGCCCCGGTCGATCCACTCCTGCAGATGCGGGGCCTCCGCCGCGACGGTGGTCGTCTCCCCGTGACCGGTGTGCACGGTCGTGTCGCCCGGCAGGGTCAGCAGCCGGTCCCGGATGGAGCCGACGATGGTCGGGAAGTCGCTGTACGACCTCCCGGTCGCTCCCGGGCCGCCGGCGAAGAGCGTGTCCCCGCTGAAGAGGGCCCGTAGAGCGGGCGCATGGAGGCAGACCGCGCCCGGGGCGTGGCCCGGGGTGTGCAGCACGGTCAGCTCGACGCCGCCCACGGTGAGCACCTGCCCGTCGGCCAGCTCGCCGTCGGGCGCCCGGTCGGGGTGGGTCTGCTTCCACAGCGGCAGGTCGTCGCCGTGCAGCAGGATCGGGGCGCCGGTGCGGTCCGCGAGCGCCGGCGCGGCGTCGATGTGGTCGTTGTGGGCGTGGGTGCACACGATGGCCCGCAGGGTGCGCCCGCCGAGGGCGTCGGCGATGGCGTCGGCGTCGTGCGCGGCGTCGATGACCACCGCCTCCTCGGCGTCGCCGACGATCCACACGTTGTTGTCCACGTCCCAGACCCCGCCGTCCAGCGCGAACGTTCCCGAGGTGACGAGCCGTTCGACGGTGACGCCGGCCATCAGAAGGTCACCACCGAGCGCAGCACGTCGCCGCGGTGCATCCGCTCGAAGGCCTTCTCGACCTCGTCCAGGGCGATGGTCTCGGTGACGAAGGCGTCCAGGTCCAGACGGCCCTGGAGATAGAGGTCGATGAGCATCGGGAAGTCCCGGCTGGGCAGACAGTCGCCGTACCAGGAGGACTTGAGGGCGCCGCCGCGGCCGAAGACGTCCAGCAGCGGCAGTTCCAGCTTCATCTCGGGCGTCGGCACGCCGACGAGGACGACCGTGCCGGCCAGGTCGCGGGCGTGGAACGCCTGCAGGTACGTCTCCGGACGGCCCACGGCCTCGATCACCACGTCCGCGCCGAAGCCGCCGGTCAGCTCGCGGATCGCCTCGACCGGGTCGGTCTCCCTGGCGTTCACGGTGTGGGTCGCGCCCAGCTTCCGCGCGGTCTCCAGCTTGAGGTCGTCGATGTCCACCGCGACGATCCTCGACGCGCCCGCCAGGTTCGACCCGACGACCGCCGCCGCTCCCACGCCGCCGCAGCCGATGACCGCCACGCTGTCACCGCGCCCGACCTGTCCGGTGTTGATGGCCGCGCCGATGCCCGCCATCACGCCGCAGCCGAGCAGTCCGGCCGCGGCGGCGGAGGCTGCGCGGTCGACCTTGGTGCACTGTCCGGCCGCCACCAGCGTCTTCTCCGCGAACGCGCCGATGCCGAGGGCCGGCGAGAGTTCGGTGCCGTCCAGGAGGGTCATCCGCTGCTTCGCGTTGTGGGTGGCGAAGCAGTACCAGGGCCGGCCGCGCAGACAGGCCCGGCACTGCCCGCACACGGCACGCCAGTTGAGGATGACGAAGTCACCGGGGGCTACGTCGGTGACGCCCGCCCCCACGGCCTCCACCACTCCGGCGGCCTCGTGGCCGAGCAGGAAGGGGAAGTCGTCGCTGATGCCACCCTCGCGGTAGTGCAGATCGGTGTGGCAGACCCCGCAGGCCTCGACCTTCACCAGTGCCTCACCGGGACCCGGGTCCGGCACCACGATCGTTTCCAGGCTGACGGGGGCGCCCTTGCCCCGCGCGACGACGGCACGGACCTGGTGCGTCATGGCCACTCCTCGGCTGATACGAGAACTACGACAACTACGGGAACTGCGGGAACTGCGGGAACCCAAGAGCGCCTGCGAGAGCAGTCCTTGATGTTGCTTATTACGGCACACATCTCATGGATCGCAACAAGCATCGTGGAGGGCCGACCGGCGGTCAAGGAGTCGGCACGCCGCAGAAGTCGCCCGGGAGTCGCCCACGGACAGGAAAGGGCGCCGCCCGCTCGGTGAGCGTGGCGGCGCCCGGGGCGGCGTCGGGGTTACTTCCGGCCGCGTCGCAGGAGCAGGAAAGCGAGGGTGGCCGCCGCGGCGAGGCCGATGACCGCCTTGCGGTGGTCACGGACCGGCTCGGGCGCCTTGTCCTGCCACAGCTGTTCGGCCTGCTCCGCCCTGGTCCTGACCTGCCCCGCGGCCGCGGCCGCCTTGTCCTTCACCGGGGCGGGGACCTTGTCCTCCAGGGCGTGGGCCGCCTCGGCCGCCTTCGCCCTGGCCTGTTCCGACAGGTGTGTCGCCTTCGCGCCCGCCTGTTCCGACAGGTGGGTCGCCTTCGTGCTCGCCTGTTCCTTCAGCTCGGCGGCCTTCTCCTGGGCGCGGGCCTTCACATCCGTCTTCGCGGCCAGCGACTCGACCGTCGCGCCGAGTTCATGGCGCGTCCGCTCGACCCGGTGGCGCAGCTCGTCGGGGCCCGTGGGCTCGTTCTGGGAGGGCTGGGTCATCGTCGTGCACTCTCCTTGATCTCCGACACGTCGGCTTTCACGCTTTCCACGGCGCGCTCGGGCATCGGCGGGGCGGCCCGGCCGACCTGCTTCTTGCCGGTCAGCGCCAGCACGGCGGTGATCACCGCCAGCACGCCCGTGACGATCAGGGCGGCAGCCCACACCGGGAGCGGCACCGCGAGCCCGGCGATCGCGGCGGCGATCAGCGCCTGCAGGGTGAGGACGCCGAAGAGCCCCGCCCCGCCGAACAGTCCGCCGCCCTTGCCGTACCGCTTCCCCTTCTCGACCATCTCCGCCTGCGCGAGCCGCATTTCGCCGCGCACCAGCTCGCTCAGCTGCTGCGAGGCGCGTTGCACCAGTGCGCCGACCGACTCCCCGCCGTCCTCGGCGCTTCGGGCGCCGTGGTCGCCGGAGACGCCGTACCGGCCCGTCTCAGCCATCGTCATCACCCCTTTTCATCGTGCGGTGCCGGCCGAGTACCCGCCCACCGGCGAGAAAGGCATACGGACCGGGCAAATGGACCACTCTTACGGACCGGGCGACAGGGAGGCGCCTGGCTGCCGGGCCCGGGTGGCCGGATCAGGGGGCGGCGACCACGCAGGTGCGCACTCCGGTGACGTAGTTCAGCTGCGGCCCGTATCCGGCGAAGGTGGCCCGGTCGCCGGGTGCGATACGGCGGCAGGGCGCCGGCTGGCCGTCGAGGTACTCCACCGTGACGTCCTGGGTGGCCGCGCAGTCGTTGACGACGGTGGTGTAACGCCAGTCGGAGCTGTGGTGCACGCAGTCGGGCGCGGGCTCCGGGGCGTCGTCCGCGGCCCGGCCGGCGCCGGCGCCGGGGAGGAGCCAGGCGAGTGCGGCGACGGCGAGCACGCCCGCGCGCATCGGAGGACGAGTCATGGCATGCCCCTCGGGGGTCGGGAGGTGGTGAACGAGCGTCATCCTCACCGTCCCGACAGTTCTTGCGCAAAATCATGCAAGGAGTTTCAGCCGTGGTTCAGGGCTCAACCACCGGGGTTGTGATCCAGGGCTCGACCACCGAGCCCGCCTCGGCGCCGCAGGCTGCGGTTCGGTGGCTCCCGGCACGACCCACCGACCCCCCGGCCTGCGGAACCCGGGCATGACGACCGCCCGCGGCAGGGCGCGTGCACCCGGTTGGCCCCTCGCCTCGCGCGGCGACGCCGGTCGTTGCCTAGCGTCGAGGCGAAGGCCACCTCGGCCGGGAGGAGACGCCCATGCCACGCCGTGCCACCGTCGCAGGCATAGCCGCCGCGATCCTGACCGTCGCTCTGTTGAGCGGCGTCGCCCACGCCCAGGACCTGAACTGCGGCGACTTCACCTACCAGGAAGACGCCCAGGCCGTCTTCGACCAGGATCCCAGCGACCCCAACCGGCTCGACGAGGACCCGGGCCCGGACGACGGCATCGCCTGTGAGGCGCTTCCCCACCGGTCGCTGCCGACGCTGGTTCCCGCGACGAGCATCCCCGCACCGCGGCCGACCAGCCCCGCGCCGGTCGTCAGCAGTTCCGCGCCCGCCTCGAGCAGCCCGGCGCCGCTGCCCACCCTCGGCGTCCGGGGCGGCGTCGGCGGCGCGGTCACCGCCGGCCCGTCCGGCTGGGACGTCGGCATCGGCGCGACCCTCACCACGGCAGGCCTGTTGGCCGCGGCCGGCTGCCTGCGACGTCGACGGCGCCGTCTCTAGGGCCCTGACCTGCCGTTCACGACCGGGGCCTCCCGTCCGGATCAGGCCGTGCCGCCGGGATGCCGTCCGGGGCCCTCGGTCTGCGGGGTGAGCGGAGTCGGCGAGAGGACGGTGTCCTCCTCGCCCGGCTCCAGGAGGGTGGCCGCGGCGCCGACGATGAGCGGATCCGGACGGCCGACCGCGTCGGCGTCCTTGGCCGCGTACTCGACGCGGTGCAGGAGACTGCGCATGGCTTCGAGCCGGCCCCGTCGTTTGTCGTTGGTCTTGACGACCGTCCAGGGCGCATGGCCGGTGTCGGTGGCGCGGAACATCTCGACCTTGGCGGTGGTGTACTCGTCCCAGCGGTCCAGGGAGGCGAGATCGGTGGGCGACAGCTTCCACTGGCGCACCGGGTCGACCTGGCGGATCGCGAACCGCGTCCGCTGCTCGGCCCGGGACACCGAGAACCAGAACTTCACCAGGATGACGCCGTCCTCGACCAGCATGTCCTCGAAGAGCGGGCACTGCTTGAGGAAGAGCCCGTGTTCGCGTGGCGTGCAGAACCCCATGACCCGTTCGACCCCGGCCCGGTTGTACCAGGAGCGGTCGAAGAAGACCATCTCACCCGGTCCGGGGAGGTGGTCGACGTACCGCTGGAAGTACCACTGCCCCTTCTCGCGCTCCGTGGGCTGGGACAGCGCCACGATGCGGGCGCCCCGGGGGTTGAGCCGTTCGGTGAAGCGCTGGATGGTGCCGCCCTTGCCCGCCGCGTCCCGTCCTTCGCAGATCACGACCAGCCGACCGCCGGTGTCCTTGATCCAGCGCTGAAGTTTCAGCAACTCGATCTGCAGGACGCGCTTGGCGCGCTCGTACTCCGCGCGCCCGATCTTCCGGCTGTAGGGATAGTTCTCGCGCCACGTCGTGATGGGCCGGCCGGCGTCGTCGAGCAGCACCGGCTGTTCCGGGCGGCGGTCGTCCACTGTCAGCCCGTCGAGCAGTCGGTCCTCGGCCTCGTCACGGTCCATGCGGTCCGCGCCTCCCTGGTGTGCGTCGTGGTGGTCACCGTCGGCTTCCCCGGTGTCCCGGCGACATGTGGGTTCCGTGCCGGGGCCGACCCGAAACGCGCAGGCCGCGCACGCTCCGCGCCGGCCCGGTGTGCCGGTCGCGGCATCCGGGGTACGCGGAGCGGACCATGCAGACCTTTCTGCCGTATCCGGACTTCACCGCATCGGCCGCCGCCCTGGATCCGCGGCGACTGGGCAAACAGCGCGTGGAGGCGCTGCAGGTGCTGCGCGGCCTGACCGTCGCGGGCTACGGATGGCGCCATCATCCGGCGGTGCGCATGTGGACCGGCTACGAGGAGGCCCTGGTGCGCTACGGCCTCGAGATCTGCGGCGTCTGGACGGCGACCGGGCGCGCGGACACCTGCGCCGCCTCGCTGATGGCCGGGTTCGGCGGCCGACGGTCCGGCGTCCGCACCCAGGAGGAGCTCGCCGAGGCCCGCGAGCTGCCGCCGTGGCTGGGCGACGGACCGTTCCACCGCAGTCACCGGTCGGCGCTCGTACGCAAGGACCCGACGTTCTACACGGCACGGTTCCCGGACGTCCCCGACGATCTGCCGTACGTCTGGCCTGCGTCCGACCGCGGTGGCGGACGTCGGGAGCGCGGGCGGGCGCAGGCCGCCCGGGCACACGTCGCCGGCATCGCCCGGCCACCACCGCCGATGTCCGATATGTAGAAAATGTGCGCATAGGCCGTGTGAGGGCGGATACCCGAGCGGCATGGTCAGGACACTGAAGCTGCACGGACGGCACAACGGACACGGCACGGCCGCCCCCGAGGCGGGGAAGGGCGGGCCCCGCGGCACGGGGCCGGACGAACAGGTGGATGGGCAGGCCCACACCGCGGGGGCGAACGAGCAGGTGGATGGGCAGGCCCACACCGCGGGGGCGGACGAGCACGAGCAGGATCAGACCCACACCGCGGGGCCGGACGCACAGGTGGAGGAGCGGGCCCCGGACAGTCCGGCGAAACTGCCCGGACACACCTGGAAAGCAGTACTCAAAGGCACGCTCAAGGAGTTCAAGAAGGACGAGCTGACCGACCGGGCGGCGGCCCTCACCTACTACGGGATCCTGGCGCTCTTCCCGGCGCTGCTCGCACTCGTGTCCCTGCTGGGCATCATCGGGCAGTCGGCGACGCAGCAGGTGCTGGACAACATCCAAAAGCTCGCCCCGGGGCCCGCACAGGACATCCTGCGCAACGCCGTGCGGCAGATGCAGAGCGGCAGCGGGCTGGGCTCGGTCATGGCCATCGTCGGTCTGGTGCTCGCGGTGTGGTCGGCGTCCGGCTACGTCGCCGCATTCATCCGCAGCGCCAACGCGGTCTACGACGTCCCCGAGGGCCGGCCGGTCTGGAAGGTGCTGCCGGTCCGCGTCGGCGTCACCGTGGTCCTCATGGTGATGGCCGTGATCAGCGCGCTGATCGTGGTGTTCACCGGCGGACTCGCACGGCAGGCGGGCACCGCCCTCGGGGTGGGCGACGCCGGACTGACCGCGTGGTCGATCGCCAAATGGCCGGTACTGGTCGTTCTGGTCACGATGATGATCGCGCTGCTGTACTGGGCGACCCCGAACGCGCGGGTCCGCGGCTTCCGCTGGATCACTCCGGGGAGCTTCCTCGCGCTGCTCATCTGGATGATCGCCTCCGCCGGGTTCGCGCTCTACGTGGCGAACTTCGGGTCGTACAACAAGACGTACGGCACGCTCGCGGGCGTGATCGTCTTCCTGGTGTGGCTGTGGATCACCAACCTGGCGATTCTGCTGGGCCTGGAGTTCGACGCGGAGCTGGTGCGTCAGCGCGCCGTCGCCGGCGGCCACCCGGCCGACGAGGAGCCGTACGTCCAGCCGCGCGACACCCGCAAGTGGGACGAGGAGGACCATCGCCGCCTCGGCTCCTGACGTGCGGGCGCCTCAGACGCTCGCGACAGGCCGTTCGCCGACCGGAACGGGACAGGGCGGCAGACGTCACTACGCCGGGCAGGATTCGCTCACCATGGGATAAAATCTGACAAAAATTCCCTAAGGAACCGAAGATGGGTCCTCGTGTCAGCCTTCCGGCCGGGAAGGGCCGCTCCCTCGGCCGTGCGTTCATGGCGCTCACGGTCGCCGCCGTCCTGGCCCTGTCCGGGGCCTGCGCCGGGGACGGCGGAGGCAGCGGCGGGAAGGACGACCCCACGGTCGGACTGCTGCTCCCGGGCGGCGGCGCCTCCCGCTTCGGGCAGTTCGACCGGCCCCTGATCGCGAAGAAGCTGAAGGAACTGTGCCCGCACTGCCCGCTCACCGTCGCCGCCACGCCCGACCCGGCGGTCCAGCGGCAGCAGCTGGAATCCATGATCACGCGGGGGGTGGACGTGCTGATCGTCGCCGCCGTCGACCCGGAGCTGCTGCGCCCCTCGGTCGAGGCCGCGCACCGTGCCGACATTCCGGTCGTCGCCTACGACCGGCTCGCGCAGGGACCGATCTCCGGATACGTCACCTTCGACGGCGCACAGGTCGGCAGGCTCCAGGGCGAGGGGCTCCTGACAGGCATGGGGGCGAAGGCGGACGGCGGACAGATCGTCATGATGAACGGCGCGACGACCGACCCCAACGCCGCCTGGTTCAAGCGCGGAGCTCTCTCCGTCCTCCAGGGCAAGGTGAAGGTCGGCAAGTCCTACGACGTCGTCGGCTGGCGTCCGGAGAACGCCTTCGTCGACATGCGGAGCGCCATCGCCGCGCTGGGCGGAGACCGCATCGACGGCGTCCTCGCCGCCAACGACAGCCTCGCCGGCGCCGTGATCTCCGCACTTCGGGCCGCCGAGGTGCGTCCGCTGCCGCCGATCACCGGCCAGGACGCCGACCTCGTGGCCGTGCGCCGCATCGTCAGGGGCGACCAGTACATGACCGTCTACAAGCCGTTCAAGCCGGCCGCCGACGCGGCGGTCGAGATGGCCGTCGCGGTGGGACGCGGCGAGTCGGTCGGATCCATCGCCACCGACACCGTCAGCAACACCACCACGAAGGACATCCCCGCGGTCCTGCTCCCCGCCGTCCCCGTCACCGTCGGCACCATCGAGGAGACTCTGGTAAAGGATGGTATGTACACCATCGCTCAGATCTGTCCCCCGAGTCTGCGGACCGCCTGCGCCGAAGCCGGACTCATCTGACGGGCATTGCCGGAAACCGACAGGAGGTGGCCCGTGGCGGTTCAGCCCTTGCTGGCGCTGCGCGGCGTCTCCAAGCGGTTCGCCGCCGTCCAGGCGCTGGTGGACGTGGAGCTGGAGATCAGGGGCGGAGAGGTGGTCGCCCTGGTGGGCGACAACGCGGCCGGCAAGTCCACGCTCGTCAAGGTGATCTCGGGCGTCGGACCCGCCGACCGGGGCGTCATCGAGTGGCGCGGCACACCCATACAGATCAAGCGCCCCCAGGACGCCCAGCTGCTGGGCATCGCGACCGTCTACCAGGACCTCGCGATGTGCGACAACCTCGATGTCGTCGGGAACCTGTTCCTCGGCCGGGAGATCCACCGGCTCGGCGTCCTCGACGAGGTCGAGATGGAGCGCCGCACCCGCGATCTGCTGCACACCCTGTCCATCCGCATCCCCGACGTGCGGGTGCCCGTCGCCGGCCTGTCCGGCGGTCAGCGACAGGTCGTCGCGATCACCCGTTCGCTCCTCGGTGAGCCCCGGCTCCTCCTGCTGGACGAGCCCACCGCCTCCCTGGGCGTCGAGCAGACGAGTCAGCTCCTGGACCTCATCGAGCAGCTGCGCGACCGGGGCCTCGGGGTGCTCCTCATCAGCCACAACATGGGCGACATCAAGGCCGTCGCCGACCGGATCGCCGTCCTGCGCCTCGGACGCAACAACGGCGTGTTCGACGTGAACACCGCCTCCCAGGAGCAGATCATCGCCTCCATCACCGGCGCGTCGGACAACGCCGTCGGCCACCGCTCGACACGGGCCGAGGAGACCTGGCCGTGACGGGGAGGGAGAACGGGGCGCGCGCCGACGAGGACGCGCCCGACGCCGGACGGCTGCGCGACGGGCCACGGCGCGGCGTCGCAGCCCTCCGGGCGGGCGCCGACGCGGTGGTCCGCCGGCTGCACGCACACGACCTCGGCCCGGTCCCGGTCCTGCTCGCCCTCGTGGTGACCTGGACGATCTTCCAGATCCTCGACCCGAACTTCCTCTCGCCGCGCAACCTGTCCGTGCTCAGCGTGGACATCGTCGGCACCGGCATGATCGCCGTCGGGATCGTCTTCGTGCTGCTGATCGGCGAGATCGACCTGTCGGTGGGCTCGCTCGCCGGCCTCGCGGGCGCCGTCTTCGCGGCGCTCAACGTGAACCTCGGGATACCGGAGTGGCTCGCGGTGATCATCGCCGTGCTGTGCGGCGCGGCCGCCGGGGCGGTGCACGGGTTCTCCTTCGCCCGGATCGGCGTTCCCGCGTTCGTCGTCACCCTCGCGGGCCTGCTCGCCTGGAACGGCGTGATGCTCTACCTGCTGGGGACGGAGACCGCCATCAACTTCAGCGAGACCGGTCTGGTCGCCACGCTGACCAGCCGTTACTTCAGCGCCGCCGTCGTCACCTACGGCCTCGCCACGCTCGCCCCGGTCGCCTACCTCCTGGCCTCCCTCCGGGAGCGCAGACGCCGCGAAGCCGCCGGGATGCCCGGCCGGCCGGTGAGCGGGATCTGGGCGCGCGCGATCCTGCTCGCGATCGTCGCGTTCGCCGCCGTCCTGGTCCTGAACCGGTTCGAGGGGCTGCCGCTCGCCCTGCTGATCTTCCTCGCGGTCGTCGTCGCCTCGGACCTCTTCCTGCGTCGCACACCGTACGGCCGGCAGGTCCTCGCCCTGGGCGGCGGCGTGGAGGCGGCCCGGCGATCCGGCGTGGACGTGACGCGCGTGCGGATCGCGGTGTTCGTGGCGTCGGGGACGCTGGCGGCGGTCGGCGGCCTCTTCGTCGCGTCCCGGCTCACCTCGGCGAGCCAGGTGCCGGGCTCCGGCATGCTGCTGATCAACGCCATCGCCGCGGCCGTCGTAGGCGGCACCAGCCTGTTCGGCGGGCGCGGCTC
Organism: Streptomyces sp. SAS_272; assembly: GCF_052543235.1. Classification (NCBI taxonomy): domain Bacteria; kingdom Bacillati; phylum Actinomycetota; class Actinomycetes; order Kitasatosporales; family Streptomycetaceae; genus Streptomyces; species Streptomyces sp. SAS_272. The sequence goes on from NZ_JBMNDR010000095.1 coordinate 31,796, forward strand.
GCCCTGGTCGGCGCTGCTGGGCGTGCTCATGATCCAGTCGATCGCCTCCGGCATGGCGCTGCTGGGAGTCGAGCCCCCGGTGCAGTTCATGGTCACCGGCGGGGTGCTGTACACCGCGGTGGTCCTCGACTCGCTGGCACGCCGCGCCGCGCACGCCCGGGGACGGCCCTGACAGCGCGGCACATCCGCAGGGCGACGCGATCCGCAGCGGCGCCGGATCTCCGAGCAGCCCGTCACTCCGACCCTCCCGGCCGATCCCGCCGTCCGAGCGGGGCGGTCTCCGCGCGGGCGGGGGCCGTTCGCCCATGGCCCCCCGGCGGCCGGAAACTCCTGTGCGCCCCTCGCACACCTCTGCGATCATCCCCGAATGGACGACGGTCTCGCATCGCTGGTCATCCGGCACACCCACCGCCTCCCCTCCCCCAAGGGCTCAGGCGGGGACGGCGCCACCGCCGCGCGGCAGTTCGACGCGGCCCTGACCACCGTGGGATTCAAGCTCTCGGCGGAGCTCCTGGAACGGCTCTCGCGGCTGTCCCGGGCCGCGGTCGTGCACACCGCACGGCGGACACTGCGCACCGTCGCCGAGATGACCGGCGACCACGTCCGGCACAACGCGTACTTCATCGACTTCCCGGCGAACGTGCCGGCCACGGAGGAGTTCTGGGCGCAGTGCGTGGCGAAGGCGCTCAGCGACGACTCCTCGCGCGGCCAGGTGCAGAAGCAGCTGCTCGACGGGGTGCTGAACCTGCTCAGCCTCCCCGCCTACGGCCGTTACCAGCACACCTACGAGGAGATGCTCGCGGCAGGACGAGCTCATCGCCTCGGCGGGCGACCGGGTGACCGTCCTGCACCTCGGCGGGGATCTCGACGACGAACTCAGCCACCTGTACCTCGAGTTGGCGGGCAGCAGGACGCCGCTGGGCGAGGACGGCCTGCACGACCTGAGAACCCTCGCCCAGCGGTGTGCGCTCGGCCCCCAGCCGGAGTCGATCCCGGTCAGGGAGAACCGGGCCGTCGTCAACGAGGCCCGTCTCGCCGTGGGCGCGGGCCTCCTGCTGGACACCGTCACCGATGTGCTGCGGCTGGCCTGCGCCCTGTCGGGCGGCGACGTGACGCTGCAGGAGCCGACCAGGTTCCGTGCGCTGCCGAGGCCGGCCCGTCGCGCGCTGCTCGCGGGCCTCGACGCCCTGGTCGCGGGGAACCCCGCCAAGCTGGCCGATGTGCACGCGCACCGCGAGCCCTTCAAACGGCTCGGTGAGCGGCTCCACCCGCACGAGTACCCCCGGTGGCCGCACGCCGCCGACGTGTTCGCCGTGGCGCGGGGCGAGAAGGAGGCTCGGTCCTTCGGCAGCCGTGTCGAGAAGCTGCTCGACGCGTCCGATCTCCTCGGTGCGGTGCGGTTGCTGGAGTCGGCTCCCGGCAGGCTGTTCCGGGCCCTGGACATGCTGGTGCGCGACGCCGCCGGCCAGGCGGAACGGGACGCGGTGGTGGCCGCCGCCGTGCGGGTCGCCCCGGAGGTCTCCGGCCGGGTCGTGCTCGCGGTGCGCGAGCACTTCCACAACCGGGAGCGGGAGAGCGACCGCCTGCGGGTCTTCGTCAACCGCCGGGGCCGGGCCTGGGTGAGGCCCGACGTCCGGAAACCCGTAGCGGCCGCCGACCGCGATCGCCTGGTCGACGCCCTCGACGCCGACCTGCGCCGCAGGCTCCCGGCGCCGGGCAGGCTGCTGCTCGACCCCGACGTGCTGGACGTGGCGCTCCCGCTCAGCGGCAGGGCCACCGCCGCCGGGCTGGGCGTTCTGCCGCGGGGGTCGGTCTCCGCGGTCACCGGCGACCGGCTGCGCTTCTTCGTGTACTGGAAGGAGGCCGAGCAGCGGACCGACTACGACCTCTCGGCGCAGCTTCTCCACGGCGACTACAGCACCGACTCGTGGCTCTCCTACACATCTCTCGAAGCCGTCGGGGGCACGCACTCGGGCGATGTCACCGAGGCGCCCGACGGGGCCTCGGAGTTCATCGACCTGTCCCTGGACCAGGTGCGCAGCGCGTTCATCGTCCCGCAGGTCAACATCTACACCGGCGAGGGCTTCGACGAGGTCGAGGAGTCGTTCTTCGGTTTCATGGTGCGCGACGCCGAGCAGAAGGGCCGGCCGTTCGAGCCGCGCACGGTGCGGATGAAGTCGGAGCTGCGCGGGGTGGGCCGCGTGGCGCTGCCGCTGGTGTTCCGGCGCGGGGACGACGGCCGTTGGCGGGCGAAGTGGCTCCACCTGTACCTGCGGGGCATGCCGTCGGCCAACCGGGTGGAGGAGAACCAGGCGTCGGTGTCCACGCTGGTGCGCGCGCTCGTGGAACGCGAACAGCTGACGGTGCGGTATCTGATCGGGCTGATGTCCGACGGCGCCACCGCCGTGGACCTCTGGGCCGGCGGGCCGGTGCCGGACGAACCCGTGACGTACATCGGCCTGGAACGTCCCGAGGGCCTGCGTCCCGGCTCCCGGGTCGTCACGCTCGAAAATCTGCGCGACCTGATCCCGGAGTGAGTGCTAGCGTCAGCGGCGGCGAGGCCATGAAGGGGCTTCCTTCTCAACTCTCCTTATGAAACCAGTCCTTTCGCTTTCCTCGCCTTCCACGTCGCTCGGGCGGCGCCCGCGCTCCTCGCGCGGGCCC
>NZ_JBMNDR010000096.1:0-34006 GCF_052543235.1 Streptomyces sp. SAS_272
CTCCCTGGAGGGAGGCCGGGGCCACAGGTCGAGCGCGGGTCAGGCTGCGGCAGCGCAGTTCGGGCAGATGCCGCGGTAGGTCACCTCGACGTCCGACACGGTGAAGCCGAAGCGCTCCGAGTCGGGGAGGTCGGCCAGCGGGTTGCCGACCGGATGCACGTCTTTGATGGCGCCGCAGCGGGCGCACACCAGGTGGTGGTGCGGACGGTGGGCGTTCGGGTCGTAACGCTTGGCGCGCTTGTCGGTGGCCACCTCGAGCACCTCGCCGAGGGAGACGAGCTCGCCGAGCGTGTTGTAGACGGTCGCCCGGGAGATCTCGGGCAGCCTGACCACCGCTCTCGCATGCACCTCGTCGGCCGTCAGGTGGACGTGGTCGCCCTCGAGCACCTCGGCCACGACGCGTCGCTGTGCGGTCATCCGCCATCCGCGTCCGCGCAGCCGTTCCAGAAGGTCACTCATGGATCCAGTCTAACAGTCGACCGGACCAGGTCACGAACCAGTGTGACTTTAGATTCTGGATGGACTTGGACGGATTCCAGAGTCTGTTTCACTGCGCCCGGGCGCGTTCCGTGTTCGGACGGACGCCTGCTGTCGGGTTCGGGCGGGCGCCTGTCGAAGGGTTCGGGCGGGCGTCGTCGAATTCAGACGGGCACCTGCTGACGGGCCGGCGCCCAGCAGCGGATGATGTCGCGGACCGAGACGATGCCGGCCGGTCCGCCGTGGTCGAGGACGATCAGATGACGGAAGCCGCCGTGCGCCATCGCCCGGGCCGCCTCCTCCAGGGTCCAGGTCGGGGCGGCGAAGACGACGTCGTCGGTGGTGTGGGCGTGGGTGCGTTCGGTGTCCGGATCCTGGCCGAGGCCCACGGAGTTGAGGATGTCCCGCTCGGTGAGGATCCCGATGCCGCCGGCGTCGGGGTCCAGGACGACCGCCGCGCCGACGCGGCGGGCGGCCATCAGGGCTGCGGCCTGACGGAGGGTGTGTGCGGGGCCGATGGTGAGAACCACCGTGCTCATGGCGTCGCGTACGAGCATGGGCTGATGCCACCTCCTAAGAATCCACGGGTCGTTCATGGATTCACAAGTTCACAAGTGGGGGTGCTGTCAGCGTGGCAGGTAAAGCAGGGGTCAACAAGAGGGCGCGCGCGGCCGATTGAGGGCGCGCGCGCTCATCTGGGCGTTCCGGACGCGCCTCAGTAACGCTGTTCGAGATAGCCCAGCAGCTCGTCGTGGAGGAGACCGTTGGAGGCGGCGGCGTTGCCGCTGTGCGGGCCCGGGCGGCCGTCGAGGCCGGTGAAGGCGCCGCCCGCCTCCGTCACGATGATCGCGTTGGCCGCCATGTCCCAGAGGGAGAGCTCGGGTTCGGCGCACAGGTCGACCGAGCCCTCGGCGACCATCATGTACGGCCAGAAGTCGCCGTACGCGCGCGTGCGCCACACGTCGCGGGTCAGGTCGAGGAAGCCGTTCAGCAGCCCGCGATCCTCCCAGCCGCTCAGCGAGGAGTACGCGAAAGAGGCGTCGGAGATCCGCGAGACGCGTGAGACGTGCAGCCGGCTCGCGGAGGACAGGCTGCGGCCGCTGAACGCGCCGTGGCCCTTCGCGGCCCACCAGCGGCGGCCCAGCGCCGGCGCGGAGACCAGGCCGACGACGGGCTGGTAGCCGCCCTCGGCCGCTTCCGTCAGCGAGATCAGGGTGGCCCAGACGGGCACGCCCCGTACGTAGTTCTTGGTGCCGTCGATCGGGTCGACCACCCAGCGGCGGGGGCCGGTGCCCTCGACGCCGTACTCCTCGCCCAGGACCGCGTCCCGGGGACGGGCGCGCTGGAGCTGGCCCCGGATGAGCTCCTCCGCGGCCTTGTCGGCCTCGCTCACCGGGGTCATGTCCGGTTTGGTCTCGACCTTGAGGTCGAGGGCCTTGAAACGGGCCATGGTCGCGGCGTCGGCGGCGTCCGCGAGCACGTGCGCGAGGCGGAGGTCGTCCAGGTAGTCCGGCATGGGACGAACCGTATCCGGCCAAGCCGAACAGGGGCCACAGGGGGCGGCGGCGTAAGGCCCGGGGAGGTCGGGAGAGGCGCCGATCACCGGTCGGTGGCTCCGCCACCCTTGACAGTGCGGCCGTGCGCGTCAAACCTGGGCGCAGAGCCACTCGCTCCAGGGAGGCGACGATGCCTGCAGCGCGGGAATCCCTACTGGACGCCGCCTTCGAGGCGCTGGCGCTACGGCCGTGGGCCGCGGTGCGGATGGTGGACGTCGCGGCGTCCGCCGGGGTGTCCCGGCAGACGCTGTACAACGAGTTCGGCAGCAAGGACGGTCTGGCCCGGGCCCTGGTCAGGCGCGAGGCCGACGGATACCTCGCCGGGGTCGAGCGCGCACTCGCCGCGCACGGCGACATCCGCGAGCGGCTCGCCGCCACCGCCGAGTGGACCGCCTCCGCCGCCCGGGAGAACGTCCTCGTACGGGCCGTCCTCACCGGGTTCTGGAGCGAACGGCTGCCCTCGCCGACGCTCTCGGCAGTGCCGTCCTCCTCCGCTGTGCCGGCCCAGCGGCGGGCGGACGGGCCGCTGCCCTCACCCGCCGACCTCGTCGGCGCCGTCCGTGACCGGGCCGTCGCCGTGCTCTCCGGCCCCGGCGCCGTCCGCGCCGACGCGGCCGATCTCGCCCGGTGCTCGGAACTCGCCGTCCGTCTCGCGCTGTCCTGTCTCGCCGCACCCCCGCCGGGGGAGGACGGGGTGGCCGACCTGGTGCGAGGCGCCCTGCAGCGACCGGCCAGGGCCTAGACCGTCGAGAAATCGGACCGTCCGGGTCCTGGACTGTCCGGGTCCTGGACTGTCCGGGTCCTGGACCGTCCGGGCACTGGACCGTCCGGCGACCAGGACGTCGCAGACCGGTTCCGGCCCCGATGCGCCCGCCGCCTGAGGCGTCCGACACACGCCCTAGTGAGCCGACCCCGACAGCTGCAGCCCGATCACTCCTATGATCACCAGGCTGATGGAGATGAGCTTCAGCGTCGACACCAGGTCGCCCAGGAAGACCATGCCGTAGATGGCGGTTCCCGCCGCGCCGATGCCCGTCCACACCGCGTAGGCGGGGCCCACGTCGAGCTTCTTCAGCGAGAGGGTCAGCAGGCCGAAGCTCCCGAGGGCGAAGGCGCAGAAGGCGATGGTCGGCCAGAGCCTCGTGAAGCCGTGGGACAGCTTGAGGCAGACGGCGAAACCGGTCTCGAGCAGTCCGGCCACGACGACCAGCAGCCACGCCATGTGCTGTCCCTCCGTTTGACCGGCCCGGTCCGGCTCGGTGCGATTATGCACTTACCGGCCCCGGGCCGACGCAAACAACGCGGTGGTCAGCCGGTGAGTGTGACGGGGCATCAGGCCCGGGGCGCCGGCGGTCCGGCCGACGGGTCAGTCGCCCTCCGTGCGCTCGCGCGTGGCGAGCAGCCGGCGCAGCGAGTACAGCCGCGCCGGGTCGGCGTGGCCGTCGGCCACCCAGGCGTCCAGCGCGCAGTCCGGCTCGTCGTGACTGCACGCGCGCGGGCAGCCCTCGGTGCCGGGCACCAGGTCGGGGAAGGCGAGGATCACCCGGGACGGGTCGACGTGGTGCAGACCGAAGGACCGCACGCCCGGAGTGTCGATCACCCAGTCGTCCGTGCCCGCCAGCGGCAGGGCCAGCGCCGAGGTCGTGGTGTGGCGGCCGCGTCCGGTCACCGCGTTCACATGGCCGGTCACCCGCCGCCGCTCCTTCGGGACCAGCGCGTTGACCAGCGTCGTCTTGCCGACGCCGGAATGACCGACGAACGCCGTGATCCGCCCGGCCAGATGCTCGCGCACCACGTCCGCAGCGGCGCCGTTCTCCAGCTCGTCCCGGCTGGTGACGACGTACGGGATGTCGAGGTGGCCGTACAGCTCCAGCAGCTTGTCCGGTGAGGCCAGGTCCGACTTCGTCATGACCAGCAGGGGGGTCAGGCCGCCGTCGAAGGCCGCGACGAGACAGCGGTCGATCAGACGCGGGCGGGGCTCCGGGTCGGCCAGGGCGGTGACGACCGCCAGCTGGTCGGCGTTGGCGACGACGACGCGCTCGTACGGGTCGTCGTCGTCCGCGGTGCGGCGGAGCACCGACGTGCGCTCGCCGATGCGGACGATGCGGGCCAGGGTGTCCTTCGTGCCCGACAGGTCGCCGACGAGGTCGACCCGGTCGCCCACCACCGCCGCCTTGCGGCCCAGCTCGCGGGCCTTCATCGCCAGCACGATCCGGTCTTCGACCAGGCAGGTCAGCCGGCCCCGGTCGACGGTGAGGACCATGCCCTCGACGGAGTCCTCGTGCTTGGGCCGGATATGGGTGCGAGGCCGGTTGCCCTTGCGGTTCGGGCGGCTGCGGATGTCGTCCTCGTCGGTGTGCTTGCCGTAGCGGCGCATGGCAGAAGTCCCTACGCCCCGAGCATCCCGGTCCACAGTTCCGGGAAGTCCGGCATGGTCTTCGCGGTCGTCGCCACGTTCTCGATCTGCACGCCCTCCACGGCCAGGCCGATGATCGCGCCGGCCGTCGCCATGCGGTGGTCGTCGTAGGTGTGGAAGATCCCGCCGTGCAGCCGGCGCGGACGGATGTGCAGACCGTCGGCGGTCTCCGTGACGTCCCCGCCCAGTTCGTTGATCTCCTTGGTCAGCGCGGCCAGCCGGTCCGTCTCGTGCAGCCGCAGATGGGCGACGCCGCGCAGGGTGGACGGGGAGTCCGCGAGGGCGGCGACCGCCGCGATGCCCGGCGTCAGCTCGCCGACGTCGCCCAGGTCGACGTCGATGCCGTGGACCGAGCCCGAGCCGGTGAAGACCAGGCCGTAGTCGGCCAGTTCGCAGGAACCGCCCATCTCGGTGAAGATCTCGCGCAGCCGGTCACCCGGTTGGGTGGTGCGGGCCGGCCAGTCGGGGATCAGCACCCGGCCGCCGGTGACCAGTGCCGCTGCCAGGAACGGCTGGGCGTTGGACAGATCCGGCTCGATCGTGAGGTCCCTGCCCAGCAGGGCGCCCGGCGTGACCCGCCAGACGTTCGGCTCGCCGCCCGACTCCGGGGTGTCCACCTGGGCGCCGACCGCGCGCAGCATGTCGACCGTCATCCGGATGTGCGGCATCGACGGCAGCGAGGAGCCGGTGTGCCGGACCTCCACGCCCTGGTTGAAGCGCGGCCCCGACAGCAGCAGGGCCGACACGAACTGGGACGAGGACGAGGCGTCGATCTCCACCGGGCCGCCGTCCAGCGCGCCGCTGCCGTGCACGGTCAACGGCAGCGCCCCGCGGCCGTCGTCGTCGATGCGGGCGCCGAGGACGCGCAGCGCGTCGATGACGCCGTGCAGGGGACGCTCGTAGGAGCGCGGGTCGCCGTCGAAACGGACCGGTCCGTCGGCGAGGGCGGCGAGCGGCGGCAGGAAGCGCATCACGGTGCCCGCGTTGCCCACGTCCACCGTGGCCGGGCCGCGCAGGCCGTCGGGCAGCACGCGCCACGCCTCGCCCGCGCGGTCGGGGTTCCCCGCGCCGCCGGTGGAACTGGACGACACCGTCTCCTCGATCTCGACGCCCATGGCCCGCAGGGCGTCGGCCATCAGCAGGGTGTCGCGGGAGCGCAGCGGGCGGCGCAGCCAGCCGGGCTCGGAGGCCAGGGCGGCCAGCACCAGCGCGCGGTTGGTGACGGACTTCGACCCCGGCACGTGGACCGTCGCGTCGACGGCCTCGCTCGCGTGCGGGGCGGGCCAGAGGGCGGTGTGGGCGGGGTTCGGGGCCATGGACTCCACTCTAATGAACTCGGGAGACCGTCGTTCGGGCGCGAGCGCCCATGACCGGCCGCGCCGAGGTGCGCGGCCGGTCATGCCGCGCACCGCGGCGGGGCCGCGGCCGGGCGGCCACGCCTCCGGGAGAGATGCCACGGGCCGCGGGAGGCCGCCGGCGCGGGCCGCCGGCTACAGGCCCAGCAGCCACCTGCCGCCGCCCAGCAGCGCGCACAGGCTCACCGCGTGGAAGAGGAACAGCCACAGGCCGGCCGGTACGTGCGTCAGCCTCGACAGCTGGTCCGCGTCGGAGTCTCCGGCCCCGCCGTGCGACCGCTTCGCCTGCAGCTCGAACGCCGGACGGACCCCGCCCAGCAGCAGGAACCACACCACCGCGTACGCGAACGCCGCCTGCACCTGTGGGCCCGCCAGCCAGGACACGAGCAGGAAGGCGCCGCCGGTGAGGACGACCGTCAAGGCGCCGTACGCGTTGCGGATCATCACCAGCATCGCCAGCAGCAGGGCTGTCGCCGCCCAGAGCAGAAGGGTGATGCGGCCGGCGCCCAGCAGGGCGGCGCCGCCGAGGCCGAGCAGCGGGGGAGCGGGGTAGCCGGCGGCAGCGGTGAGGATCATGCCGAGGCCGTGCGGCTTGCCCCGGCTGAGGGTGAGGCCGCTGGTGTCGGAGTGCAGCCGTATCCCGGTCAGCTGACGGCCGGTCAGCAGCGCGACCAGGCCGTGGCCGCCCTCGTGCGCGATGGTGATCGCGTTGCGGGAGACCCGCCACAGGCGGTGCGGCACGACGACCGCGAGCGCCGCCACCGCGGTGGCGATCACCACCCACAGGTCGGGGTCGGTCTGGGTGCCGACGAGACGGTCCCACAGGTCGGGCAGCGCGAGGGCGGCGGTGCTGTCCATGGTCGGGGGTGGCTCCCTCTCGTGATGCACGGGTCGGCGTGTGGCGCCGGCGCCGGTGGTGGTGGCCGGGTGACGGGTCGGCCTGGCAGTGTGGCACGTATGTGCGGACGGTATGCAGCCAGTCGTGGGCCCGAGGATCTCGCAGGAATCTTCGAAGTCGAGAAGTGGGAGCCCGAGGAGAGCCTGGAGCCCGACTACAACGTGGCGCCGACCAAGGAGGTCTACGCCGTTCTCGACCGTCCTGTGAAGGACGCCGAGGACAAGCGCCCGGTTCGTCAGCTGCGCAGGCTGAAGTGGGGGCTGGTGCCGTCCTGGGCGAAGACCCCCGAGGGCGGCGCCCGGATGATCAACGCGCGCGCGGAGACGGTGCACGAGAAGCCGTCGTACCGCCGTGCCTTCGCCGCCCGGCGCTGCATCCTGCCCGCCGACGGCTACTACGAGTGGGTGACCGGCGTCCAGGAGCGGGATCTCGAGGTCGAGGGGAAGAAGAAGCGGCCGCGCAAGCAGCCCTACTTCGTGCTCCCGGCAGACGGCACGGTCTTCGCGATGGCCGGGCTCTACGAGTTCTGGCGGGACCGGACCCTGCCCGACGACCACCCGCAGGCCTGGTGGACGACGTGCTCAGTGATCACCACCGAGGCGGAGACCTCCCCGCTCGCCGTGGCCCCCGCCGACGGCCCGTACGCCCTCGCCGACATCCACCCCCGGATGCCCTTGATGCTCACCCCCGACCGCTGGGACGCCTGGCTCGACCCGGCGCGCACCGACGTCGACGGCCTGCGCCCGCTCCTCGAGCCGCCGGCGGAGGGGCTGATGCGCGCCTACCCGGTCTCCACGGCCGTCAGCAACGTCCGCAACAACGGCGCGGAGTTGCTGAAGGAGCTGGACGGGCCCGAGGAGGGCACACTCTTCTGACGTGATCACCGAAACCGTGGAGACCGAGGCGGGGACCGCCCGCATCACCTGGCATCGCGCCGGCAGACCGGCTTTCGTCCTCGCCGTCAGCCATGGGGCGGGCGGCGGCGTCGACGCCCGCGACCTCCAGGCGCTCGCCGCCGTGCTGCCCGGGCACGGGGTGAGTGTGGCCCTGGTCGAGCAGCCCTGGCGGGTGGCCGGCAGGAAGGTCGCGCCCGCTCCGAAGACCCTCGACGTCGGCTGGCGCGGGATCTGGCCGGCCGTCACCGCGTCCGGGGCGCCGGTGATCTCCGGCGGCCGGTCGGCCGGGGCCCGGGTGGCCTGCCGCACCGCCGCCGAGCTCGGCGCCCACGCGGTGCTCGCGCTCGCTTTTCCGCTGCACCCGCCCGGGAAGCCGGAGAAGTCCCGCGCCGGGGAGCTGCTCGGCGCGGGGGCGCCCACCCTCGTCGTCCAGGGCGGCAACGACCCGTTCGGCAGGCCGGAGGAGTTCCCCGAGGGCCCGTACGAACTCGTGGAGGTGCCGTACGGCGATCACGGGTTCGCGGTGCCGAAAAGGGCTCCCGTGACCCGGGAGCAGGCGCTGGAGACCGTCACCGACTCGGTCGTGCGGTGGATCGGGTCGCTCGGCTGAGCGCTGAGCGCCGACGGCCGGGTGCGACGTGCGGGGCGCTGCGGGCGGCGTGCCGTGCGCGGGGAATGCGGAGGGCGGCCTCGCTGTTGAGGCGGACAGAAGTGCTGAACATCCGGCACCGACGTCAGTGGGAGAGGAAGTCCTCCGCATGGGTTCGACCATCTGCCCGAGCCGTACCGACCTCGACTGGACGGTGCTGCACGCGGCCAAGATCGCTCCTGTTCGAGCGGCGGCAGGCACGGGTAGTCGTCTATCCTCCGATTCGAGTGGGATCGGTTTCGGTTCCGCCCGCGATCTTGAGGAGGTGGGTCCGGTCACCGGTACCGACGCAGGGACCGACAACGGCCAGGCGGAGCTGCCCGAGGGCCAGGGCGTGAGCGGGGAGACGGGCGTGGAGTCCACCGCGGAGCGCAGCGCGCGCTTCGAGCGGGACGCGCTCGAGTTCCTCGACCAGATGTACTCGGCCGCCCTGCGCATGACGCGCAACCCGGCGGACGCCGAGGACCTGGTGCAGGAGACGTACGCCAAGGCGTACGCGTCCTTCCACCAGTTCCGGGAGGGCACCAACCTCAAGGCCTGGCTCTACCGGATCCTGACCAACACCTTCATCAACTCGTACCGCAAGAAGCAGCGCGAACCCCAGCGCAGCGCGGCCGAGGAGATCGAGGACTGGCAGCTGGCGCGCGCCGAGTCGCACATGTCCACAGGTCTGCGCTCCGCGGAGTCGCAGGCGCTGGACCACCTGCCCGACTCGGACGTGAAGGCAGCGCTTCAGGCCATTCCGGAGGAGTTCCGGATCGCCGTGTATCTCGCGGACGTAGAGGGCTTTGCGTACAAGGAGATCGCGGACATCATGGGCACACCCATCGGCACGGTGATGTCCCGGTTGCACCGGGGCCGCCGTCAACTGCGCGGCATGCTCGAGGACTACGCCCGTGAGCGCGGACTGGTCCCGGCCGGCGCCGGAGAGTCGAACGAAGCGAAAGGTTCGGGCTCATGAGCTGCGGAGATCCGCACGAGACGGACTGCAGTGAGGTCCTCGACCACCTGTACGAGTATCTCGACAGCGAGATGCCTCCTCTCGACCGGGACAAGTTCCAGCACCACTTCGAGGAGTGCTCGCCCTGCCTGGAGAAGTACGGGCTGGAAGAGGCCGTGAAGAAGCTGGTCAAGCGGTGCTGCGGACAGGACGACGTGCCGACCGACCTGCGCGCCAAGGTCATGGGCCGGATCGACCTGATCCGCTCCGGCCAGGCCGTCCCCGAGCATGACGTGGCCACCACGTCGGCGACTCCCCAGGAGTCCTGACCCGCGGTGACGCGGGGCCCGAGAGCTCGCCCGCCTGCGGTGAACATCGGGCCCGCGCCCCGTCGCCGTCACCCGAATGTGCTAATCCGCGGGTGATACGCCCGCACACCCACCCCCGGCCGTCCTAGGCTCCTGAGCCCGGACAGGCACGGCTGGGGGGAGTGGCCCATGGAGGGGATCCCGGCGCGGGCGCGCGGTTACGTCGCCTGTGTCGCCCTCGGCGCGCTGTTCTGCACGCTCCCCTCGCTCCCCGGCCCGCGGACCCCCTGGTGGGCCGTGGCCCTGCTGGCCGCGGTGTACGCGGCGGGCGAGCAGGTCGCCCGCCGCAGGTTCGCCGCCACCCTCCACCCCGTGCTGCTCGCCGGGGCGTTCCTGCTGGCGCCCTCCGCGGCCGCCCTCGTCCCGCTGCCCGGCGCGCTGTTCTCGCACGTCGAGCAGCCCCCCTTCCTGCTGCGCCGCGTATGGCGGGCCGCCGAGTCGTCGCTCGCCGTGTGGCTGGCGGCACGGACGCACGAGGCGCTCGGCGGACGCGAGGCCGTGGCCGGCTCCGACCTGCCGTCCGCACTCCTGCCGGCGGGGGCGGCCGTGCTGGTGTTCTGCGCCGCGCTCGCCCTCCTCGACGGCGGGATGTCGGCGCTCGCCGAGGGGCTCCCGCTGCGGGCGGTCTGTCAGGGGCTCTTCCTGCGCTCCCTCGCCCCGGTCGCCGTGCACGGCCTCGCCGGGCTGATGACGGCCGTGCTGTGGAGCAGCCCGTACGGCCCCGTCGCGGCGCTGCTGGTGCTCTTCCCCATGGCGGTCTCCTGGTGGGTGTTCGCCCAGTACCACCGTGAGCGAGCCGCCCACCAGGCGACCATCCGCGCCCTGGTGCAGGCCGTCGACCTCAAGGACGGCTACACCCGCGGCCACAGCGAACGCGTCGGCCAGGCCTCGATGTCGATCGGGCGCGAACTCGGCATGGACGAGCACCGGATCGAGATGCTCCGGTTCGCCGGCATCCTGCACGACGTCGGCAAACTCGGCGTGCCCACCCGGCTGTTGCGCAAGGAGGGGCCGCTGACGCCCGAGGAACGCCGGGTGATCGAGCTGCACCCCGAGTACGGGCACGAGATCACCCGGGGCATCTCCTTCCTCGGCGAGGCGCGCTCGGCGATCCTCCACCACCACGAGCGCATCGACGGCACCGGCTATCCCTACGGACTGGCGGGCGGTCAGATCCCGGAGGCCGCGCGGGTGGTCGCCGTCGCAGACGCGTTCGACGCGATGACCTCCACCCGGTCCTACAGCCGGGCCCGGCCGGTGGAGGCGGCCCTCGAGGAGCTGCGGCGGTGCGCCGGCTCCCATTTCGACCCCCGGATGGTCACCGCGCTGACCCGGGTCGTCGGTCGGGACGGCTGGCACCCGGTGGTGACCGCCGAGGAGAGCCGGCCCGGCGTGCCGGCTCCCGCCCCGACGCCCGACGACCGCTCGGAGGCGCGCCGGTGACCCTCTGCCGCGAGCCGGGCGCGCCGACGACCTCCCGCAGCGCCCTGGCGGCTCTCTACGCGGCCGCCGTCCTCCTGGTCGGGGGCTGCCTCCTCGTCACCTTCCTCACGGGCCTGCGGGAGCGCCCCGTCGCGCTCGCCTTCGGGATCCTCGTGGCCGTCGGCGAGCCGACCCTTGCGCGCTCCCGGCTCCGCCCGGGCGACGCCGGCCCGGCGAGCGGGCCCGGACTGCGCGAGACCGCGCCGCTCGGCGCCGCCGGGTCACTGTCGTACGCGCTGCTCGGGGAGCACGCCGGGCATCCCACGCATCACGGGGTCGCGCAGGTCGTGGCGGTGGTCGCGGCCGCCTCCCTGCTCGGCAGCGTGCCCCAGGTGGCCCGCGGGCAGGGGCCGGTCCTCGACCACCTGGTCCGGCGCGTACTGGCCGTCGGGTTCGCCGCGGTCTGTTTCCAGCCCCTGTACAACCGCGGGGCCTTCGCCGACTGGAGCGGCCCCGCGTACGCGCTGCTGCTGCTGGCGCTGCTGGTCCTGACCGTCCTGTGCGACGCCGTGGTGGCGGCCGCCCTCGCCTGCTCCCGCACCGGCTGGCCGTTCCCCCCGCTGCTGCGCGAGGAGCTGCGGGCGGTGCCCGGGATCGGGTCGGCGGTGTGCGCGACCGGCGCGGTGATGGCGCTCGCGGTGGCCGTCGTCGGGCTGTGGGCGCTCCCCGTGTTCTCGGTGCCGCTGCTGCTCACCCAGCTGTCGCTGCGCCGCTACGCGGCCGTCCGCGCCACCTACCGGCAGACCATCGCCTCTCTCGCCCGGGCCACCGAGATCGCCGGGTACACCCCGCCCGGGCATGCCCGCCGGGTCGCCGCGCTCAGCCAGGCGGTGGGCCGGGACCTGCGGCTTCCGGAGCCCGAGCTGACCGTCCTCGAGTACGCCGCCCTGATGCACGACATCGGGCAGCTCAGCCTCGTCGACCCGGTTCCGGCGGGGGCCACGGCAGGCCTGCCGGCGGCCGAGCAGCGGCGGATCGCGCTGCTCGGAGGGGCCGTCGTCCGCCAGACCGGGGTGAGCGCCCAGGTGGCGACGGTCGTCGAGCGGCAGGCCGACCCCTACCCGGAGCAACCGCTGGCGGCCCGCATAGTCCGGGCGGTGAACGCATACGAGGAGAGGGTGCGGGGCAGCGGTCCCGACGGGCCTCTCGCCGCCCTGGAGGAGCTGCGCCTCGGCACCGGCCGGGAGTACGCGCCCGAGGTGGTGGAGGCGCTGGCCAGGGTGCTTTCGAGGACGGGTCTGACCCTGCCCGTGGGTGGGTAACCCATGGGTAATGAGCGGCCTTCCGGCCACACGTGGTTGGATGCGAGGGAGAGAGTGTCCGGGGGCACTGGCCAGCCCACAGAACGGAACTGGCAGGCGGGAATCGTGAGGATCTTCGGCAAGGGACGGCACCGGCCCTCCGCCTCCTGGCGGCAGGCCACCGATCGCGCGTTCACGCTGATCGGCGACGGGCGGTACGAGGACGCGGGCGCGCTCCTGACACGTGCCGCCGACCTGGAACCCTGGCTTTCCGAGTCCTGGTTCAACCTCGCCCTGCTGCACAAGTTCCGGCACGACTGGGAGCAGGCCCGCACGGCCGGTCTGCGTGCCGTCGCGCTGCTGGACCGGGAGGCCGGGGCCCCCGACTGGTGGAACGTGGGCATCGCCGCCACCGCCCTGCAGGACTGGCCGCTGGCCCGCCGCGCCTGGCAGGCCTACGGGCTGTACGTGCCGGGTGAGGCCACGGGCGCGGGCGAGCCCGTCGGGATGGAGCTGGGCAGCGCGGCCGTACGGCTGTCGCCCGAGGGCGAGGCCGAGGTGGTGTGGGGGCGGCGGCTGGATCCCGCCCGCATGGAGGTGCTGTCGATCCCGCTGCCGTCCTCCGGGCGCCGCTGGGGCGAGGTCGTCCTGCACGACGGGGTGCCGCACGGTGAGCGGACCACTTCCGCCGGCCACTCCTACCCCGTCTTCGACGAGATCGAGCTGTGGGCCCCGTCCCCCGTGCCGACCTGGGTGGTGCTGCTGGAGGCGGCCTCGGAGACGGATCGCGACGCTCTGGAGCAGCTGGCCGCCGACGCGGGCTTCGCGGCGGAGGACTGGTCGTCCTCGGTGCGGCTGCTGTGCCGGATGTGCTCGGAGTCGCGGATGCCCTCCGACGAGGGGGACGGCGAGCACCTCGACCCGCACGACCACAGCGAGCCGGGACACCCGGGCCCGCTCGGGCACGTGACCGACGGGCAGCTGTGGGCGCCGGAGCGGGAGTGCGGGGTGGCCGCGCCCGCCTCGCTGGTGCGGGGGCTGCTGGACGGGTGGGTCGCCGACAGCCCGGACACCCGTGACTGGCGGGACCTGGAAGAGGTCTGCTAGCCGTCCCCGTACCCTGTATCAGCGACGAACCCCCGGGCGGGGGTCCGAGGGCAGCCCTCGGAGGACACAGTCAGGAAGGCATACGTCGGTCATGGCGCAGCAGGACACCGATCAGCAGCACGGGGGCGTGCTCCCCGTGGACGACGAGGGCTTCGTCATCGACACCGAGGAGACGGAGGAGCGCGAGCGGGCCCACCGCGAGCGCGGCGCCTCGCGGCCGATCACGGTCGTCGGCAACCCGGTGCTCCACAAGGAGTGCAAGGACGTCACCGCGTTCGACGACGAGCTGCTGAAGCTGGTGGACGACATGTTCGCCTCGCAGCGCACCGCGGAGGGCGTGGGCCTGGCCGCCAACCAGATCGGCGTGGACCTGAAGGTCTTCGTCTACGACTGCCCCGACGACGAGGGCGCCCGGCACGTCGGCGTCGTCTGCAACCCGAAGCTCGTCGAGCTGCCCGCGGACCGGCGCCGGCTGGACGACAGCAACGAGGGCTGTCTGTCGGTGCCGACCGCCTACGCGCCGCTGGCCCGGCCGGACTACGCCGAGGTGACGGGTCAGGACGAGCGGGGCAACCCGATCAGGGTGCGCGGCACCGGGTACTTCGCACGGTGTTTGCAGCATGAGACCGATCACCTCTACGGGTACCTCTACATCGACCGTCTCTCCAAGCGTGAACGCAAGGACGCGCTGCGGCAGATGGCCGAGAACGAGCCTCGCTACCCCGTGGTCGCCAACGGCTGAGCCGCACCCGCACACCCGACGCCTGTCCGGACTTCTTCCGGACAGGCGTCGTTCGTGTGTCCGACGGACGTTCGGTCGCTTACGCACATCTACTGCACATCTGCTGACTCGTAACCAGTCACCTGGGGGCGGATTCTCGGCATGTTGGGGTAGTGAATGAAGCAAATCCGTTCCCAGAACGGTCAGTTGTAGTGCTGAATGGGATGAGCGGGGATACGCAACGGCGCACGCCCGGCACGGCGGTAGGGGTGTGCGGCCACTGGCGGCTGAGAGGGGTTGTTCGTGCCAGCTTTCCCATACAGCACCACATACAGCACCACGGTGACCGCGCCCGCGGTCCCTCCCTCGCTCTCTCTTCCGGTCATCGAGTCGGCGTTTCCCCGGCAACTGCATCGATATTGGCCCCGGTTGCAGGAGAACACCCGCTCCTGGCTGCTGGAAAAAAGGCTGATGCCGGCGGAGAAGGTCGCCGAATATGCCGACGGTCTTTGCTACACGGACTTGATGGCGGGCTACTACCTCGGCGCACCCGACGAGGTCTTGCAGGCCATAGCCGACTACAGCGCCTGGTTCTTCGTCTGGGACGACCGGCACGACCGTGACGTCGTGCACGGCAGGGTGTCCTCCTGGCGGCAGCTCAGGTTCCGCTTACACGCGGCCCTGGACTCCCCGGCGGAGCATCTGACCCACCGGGATCCGCTGGTCGCCGGGCTCGCGGACGGCGTCGGCAGGCTGTACTCCTTCCTCCCCGGCACCTGGAACGCCCGGTTCGCCCGGCACTTCCACACCGTGATCGAGGCGTACGACCGGGAATTCCACAACCGCATCGAAGGACGCATTCCCGGTGTCGAGGAATACCTCGCCCTGCGTCGGCTCACGTTCGCGCACTGGATCTGGACCGACCTGCTGGAGCCGAGCGCGGGATGCGAACTCCCGGACTCCGTACGGAAACACCCGTCCTATCGGCGCGCTGCCCTGCTGAGTCAGGAGTTCGCCGCCTGGTACAACGACCTCTGCTCGCTCCCCAAGGAATTGGCGGGCGATGAGGTGCACAATCTCGGAATCAGTCTCGTCACTCATCAGGGAATGACTCTCGAAGAGGCTGTCGAAGAAATAAGGCGGCGCATCGAAGAATGCATATCCGAGTTCCTCGCCGTTGAGAAGGACGTCTTGAGGCTCGCCGACCGACTTGCCGACGGGACGGTCCGCGGAATGCAGCTCGCCGCCGCCGTGCGGGCTTGCCTCGGCAATATGCGGAACTGGTTCAGTTCCGTCTACTGGTTCCATCACGAATCCGGCCGTTACATGGTCGAAAGCTGGGACGACCGGTCCACGCCCCCGTACGTCAACAACGAAGCGGCAGGTGAGAAATGACCGTCGAGTCGGTGAAACCCGCGACCGCCGAGGCGCCCGAACTGCGTGAGCCACCGCTGGCAGGCGGCAGGGTCCCGCTCCTCGGGCACGGCTGGAAGCTGGCCCGTGACCCGCTGGCCTTCCTGGCCCGGCTCCGCGACCACGGCGACGTGGTCCGCCTCAGGCTGGGCCCCAAGACGGTGTACGCCGTCACCGCGCCGGACCTCACCGGGGCCCTGGCGCTCAGCCCCGACTACATCATCTCCGGCCCCCTGTGGGAGTCCCTGGAGAGCCTGCTCGGCAAAGAGGGCGTGGCCACGGCCAACGGGCCGATGCACCGCCGCCAGCGGCGCACGATCCAGCCCGCGTTCCGGCTCGACGCCATCCCCGGCTACGGCCCCATCATGGAGGAGGAGGCGTACGCGCTCGTCGAGCGCTGGACGAGGGGCGAGGTCCTCGACGTCACCGCGGAGGCATTCCGGGTGTCCGTGCGCATCTCGGCCCGCTGCCTGATGCGCGGCAGCTACATGGACGCCCGGTCCGAGCGCATCACCTCCGCGCTCGCCACGCTGTTCGCCGGCATGTACCAGCGCATGGTCGTACCTCTCGGACCGCTTTATCGGGTACCGATTCCGGCCAACCGAGAATTCAACCGGGCGCTGGCCGATCTGCATCGGCTGGTGGACGAGATCGTCGCCGACCGAAGGGCATCCGGTCAAAAACCGGACGATTTGCTGACGGCTTTGCTGGAGGCGAAGGACGAGAATGGCGACCCGATCGGGGAGCAGGAGATCCACGACCAGGTCATCGCGATACTCACCCCGGGCAGCGAAACCGCCGGCTCAGTGGTCATGTCGTTGCTCCACGTCCTCACCGAGCACCCGGATCAAGTGGACAAGATCCGCGAAGAGGTGAAAAACGTTGCCGGCGACCGACCGGTCGCATTCGACGACGTCCGAAAGCTCCGGCACACCGCCAATGTCGTCGTCGAGACCATGCGGCTCTATCCCGCCGTATGGATATTGACGCGGCGCGCGGTGACCGACACGGAGCTCGGCGGATACCGCATTCCCGCCGGGGCCGACATCGTCTACAGCCCGTACGCGGTTCAGCGCGATCCGCGGTCGTACGAGCGGCACACGGAGTTCGACCCCGACCGCTGGCTGCCCGGACGCTCCGCGGAGCTGCCGAAGTACGCGATGACGCCGTTCGGCGTGGGCAACCGCAAGTGCCCCAGCGACCACTTCTCGATGGCCGAGCTGACGCTGATCACGGCGGTGGTGGCGAAGGCGTTCCGCTTCGAGCCGGCGCCCGGCTCCGACAACCGGACGCACATCGGCATCACGCTCCGGCCGCGCCGGCTGCTGCTGCGGGCGATACCCGGGTGAGGGCCGCGGCTCAGGCCACGGCCTGCGGACCGCGGAACGTGCGCCGGTAGGCGTTGGGGGTCGTCCCCAGCGCCTGCACGAACTGGTGGCGCAGCGCGCCCGCCGTGCCGAAACCGGCGCGCCAGGCGATCGCGTCCACCGTCTCGTCCGTGGCCTCCAGCAACTGCTGCGCCAGCAGCACCCGCTGACGCAGCAGCCACCGGTAGGGGGTGGTGCCGGTCTCCTGCTGGAAACGGCGGGCGAAGGTGCGCGGCGACATGTGCGCGCGCTCCGCGAGCCGTTCGACCGTGATCTCCTGGTCGAGGTGCTGCTCCATCCACGCGAGCACCTCGCCGACGGTGTCGCACCGCGACCGGGGCAGCGGCCGCTCGATGTACTGGGCCTGGCCGCCGTCCCGGTGCGGCGGCACCACCATCCGCCGGGCGATCCGGTTGGCGACCTCCGGGCCCTGCTCCTTGCGGACGATGTGCAGACAGGCGTCGATGCCCGCGGCCGTCCCGGCCGAGGTGATCACCGGGTCCTCGTCGACGTAGAGCACGTCCGGTTCCACGAGGGTGCGCGGATACTGCCGGGCCAGCCGCTCGGCGTGCCGCCAGTGCACCGCACAGCGCCGCCCGTCCAGCAGTCCCGCCGCGCCCAGCACGAACGCCCCCGAGCAGACGCTGAGCACCCGCGTGCCGCGGTCCACGGCCCGGCGCAGCGCGTCGAGCAGCTCCGGCGGGAAGTCCCGCTCGCCGTAGGTGTCGCCGGCCGGCACGGCGATCAGGTCGGCGCTCTCCAGCCGCTCCAGACCGTGCCGGGTGCTCATGGTGAACCCGGCGTGGGTGGTCAGCGTCGACCCCTCCGCCGAGGCGACGGCGAAGTCGTAGACCGGCAGCCCCTCGTCGCTGCGGTCGATCCCGAAGACCTCGCAGACGACGCCCAGTTCGAAGGGGTGCACACCGTCCAGGAGGATCGCGGCCACGTTGTTCAGCATGCCGCCAGTGTGCACCGCAGTGGCAGTAATTTGAAGATGTGCGGCAGTCCTGCCACTGTCAGGAGCATCCGGCGTGTACGACGCTTACCTCATGAACGCACTCAGCGAGTACCTCACCGTCCTGGCCCTCTTCCTCGTCCTCGCGGCTCCGGCGCTCGTGGGACATCTCCACGAGCGCCGGATCGACCGCCAGCTGAAGGCCGCCGCGCAGGCCGCAACGGCCGCGCGGCCCGTGACCCCGGACCGGACGCGGACTCAGAAGTCCTCGTCCAGGTCCACGGTGCCCTCCACCGCGACCTGGTACGCCGACGGACGGCGCTCGAAGAAGTTGGTCAGCTCCTGAACGCCCTGCAGCTCCATGAAGGAGAAGGGGTTCTCCGAGCCGTACACCGGGGCGAAGCCGAGCCGCGAAAGACGCTGGTCGGCGACGCACTCGAGGTACTGCCGCATCGACTCGGTGTTCATGCCCGGCAGGCCGTCGCCGCACAGATCACGCCCGAACTGCAGCTCGGCCTCGACGGCCTCCCGGAGCATGGCGGTGACCTCCTCCTGCAGCCGGTCGTCGAAGAGCTCCGGCTCCTCCTTGCGGACGGTGTCGACCACCTCGAAGGCGAAGCTCATGTGCATGGTCTCGTCGCGGAACACCCAGTTGGTCCCGGTGGCCAGGCCGTGCAGCAGGCCCCGGCTGCGGAACCAGTAGACGTACGCGAACGCGCCGTAGAAGAACAGGCCCTCGATGCACGCGGCGAAGCAGATCAGGTTGAGCAGGAAGCGGCGCCGGTCGGCCTGCGACTCCAGCCGCTCCAGCTTCTCCACCTCGTTGATCCACTTGAAGCAGAACTCGGCCTTCTCCCGGATGGACGGGATGTTCTCCACCGCCGCGAAGGCCGCCGCCCGGTCGTCCGGGTCGGGCAGATAGGTGTCCAGCAGCGTCAGATAGAACTGGACGTGCACGGCCTCCTCGAAGAGCTGCCGGGACAGGTACAGGCGGGCCTCGGGGGAGTTGATGTGCTTGTACAGCGTGAGCACGAGGTTGTTCGCCACGATCGAGTCGCCCGTCGCGAAGAACGCGACCAGCCGGCCGATCATGTGCTGCTCGCCCTCGGACAGCTTCGCCAGGTCGGTGACGTCCGAGTGGAGGTCGACCTCCTCGACGGTCCAGGTGTTCTTGATGGCGTCCCGGTAGCGCTCGTAGAAGTCGGGGTAGCGCATCGGGCGCAGGGTCAGCTCGAAGCCCGGGTCGAGCAGGTTCTTCTCGGTCTTCTCGGGTGCGGTGGTCATTACTGGCAGGCCTCGCAGGACTCGGGGTTCTCCAGGGAGCAGGCGACGGCGTCGGGGTCGGCGGCCTGCTGCACGGGGATGGTGTTCTCGGGCTGCGCCTGGGCCCTGGCGGCCCGGGCGATCCGGGTGGCCGGGCGAGAGCGCAGGTAGTACGTCGTCTTCAGGCCCGACTTCCAGGCGTACGCGTACATGGAGGAGAGCTTGCCGATCGTCGGCGTCTCCAGGAACAGGTTCAGCGACTGCGCCTGGTCCAGGTACGGGGTACGGGCGGCGGCCATGTCGATCAGGCCGCGCTGGGGGATCTCCCATGCCGTGCGGTACAGGTCCCGCACCTCGGCCGGGATCCACGCGAAGCCCTGCACCGAGCCGTTCGCCTCGCGCAACGCCTCACGGGTGCGGGCGTCCCAGACGCCGAGCTCCTTGAGCTCGCGCACCAGGTACGAGTTGACCTGGAGGAACTCGCCGGACAGCGTCTCGCGCTTGAACAGGTTCGACACCTGCGGCTCGATGCACTCGTAGACGCCCGCGATGGAGGCGATGGTGGCGGTGGGCGCGATGGCGAGCAGCAGGGAGTTGCGCAGCCCCGTCGAGGCGATCCGCTCGCGCAGCGCCGCCCAGCGCTCGGGCCAGGCGAACTCGACGCCGTAGTGGTCCGGGTGCAGCACGCCCCTGGCCGTGCGGGTCTTCTCCCAGGCCGGCAGCGGGCCGCTGCGCTCGGCCAGGTCGGCGGAGGCCTCGTAGGCGGCGAGCATGACGCGCTCGGCGATACGGGTGGAAAGGGCCTTGGCCTCGGGCGAGTCGAAGGGCAGCCGCAGCTTGAAGAAGACGTCCTGGAGGCCCATCGCGCCCAGCCCGACCGGACGCCAGCGGGCGTTGGAACGGCCTGCCTGCTCGGTCGGGTAGAAGTTGATGTCGACGACGCGGTCGAGGAACGTGACCGCCGTGCGGACGGTCTCGTCCAGCCGCTCCCAGTCGATGTCGCCGTTCGCGGTGTCGACGAACGCGCCCAGGTTCACCGAGCCCAGGTTGCACACCGCCGTCTCGCCGTCGTCCGTGACCTCCAGGATCTCCGTGCACAGGTTGGAGGAGTGCACGACGTGGCCCGGCTCGGCCGTCTGGTTGGCGGTGCGGTTGGCCGCGTCCTTGAAGGTCATCCAGCCGTTGCCGGTCTGCGCGAGGGTGCGCATCATGCGGCCGTACAGGTCTCGGGCCGGGATGGTCTTCCTGGCCAGACCGGCGGACTCGGCCCTGCGGTAGGCCGCGTCGAACTCGTCGCCCCACAGATCGACCAGCTCGGGCACGTCGGCCGGGGAGAACAGCGACCACGGCTCGTCGGCGTTGACCCGGCGCATGAACTCGTCCGGGATCCAGTGCGCGAGGTTCAGGTTGTGCGTACGCCGGGCGTCCTCGCCGGTGTTGTCCCGCAGCTCCAGGAACTCCTCGATGTCGGAGTGCCAGGTCTCCAGGTAGACCGCCGCCGCGCCCTTGCGCCGGCCGCCCTGGTTCACGGCGGCGACGGAGGCGTCCAGCGTCTTGAGGAACGGCACGATGCCGTTGGAGTGCCCGTTGGTGCCGCGGATCAGCGAACCCCGGCTGCGGATGCGGGAGTACGACAGCCCGATGCCGCCGGCGTGCTTCGACAGCCGCGCGACCTGGTGGTAGCGGTCGTAGATGGAGTCCAGCTCGTCCAGCGGGGAGTCGAGCAGGTAGCAGGACGACATCTGCGGATGCCGGGTGCCGGAGTTGAAGAGCGTGGGGGAGGACGGGAGGTAGTCCAGTCGGCTCATCAGCCGGTAGAGCGCCGCGACCTCGTCCAGGGCGCGGGCCGTGTCGTCCTCCGCAAGACCGGCGGCGACGCGCAGCAGGAAGTGCTGGGGCGTCTCGACGACCTTGCGGGTGATCGGGTGCCGCAGCAGGTAGCGGCTGTGCAGGGTGCGCAGTCCGAAGTAGCCGAAGCGGTCGTCGGCGGCGGTGTCGATCAGCGCGTCGAGGCGGGCCGCGTGGATGCGCACGAACTCGGCGGTGCGGTCCGCGATCAGACCCTCGCGGTGCCCGACGGCGACCGACTCGGTGAACGACGTGACGCCCTGGGAGGCGGCCTCCGCGGCGATGCCGATCGTCAGCAGCCGGGCGGCCAGCTTCGAGTAGGCCGGGTCCTCGGAGATCAGGCCGGCGGCCGCCTCCGTGGCCAGCTCGCGCAGCTCCGCGGTGATCTCGGAGGCGGCCCGCGCAGACCGGCCGCGCAGCGCGGCGGCAGCGACCCGGCCGGGGTCGGCGTCGGGCAGATCGGCGGTCAGCTCGGTCAGGGTACGCAGCAACGCGGTCCCGGGACCGTCGGTCTTCAGCTCGGTGACTGAGGCCGGTTCGGCTGGCGCGATGGTCACGTGGGGGCTCTCCCTCGCTCGGCAAGGGGCCTGGCGCAGGGCAGGGGGCAGCACACGAGCGCGCGGGGGCGTCGCGTCCACCGGCCCACTCCACGAGGCCCGGACGTCAGGGCACCCGGACCGGACGGCCGGGCGCGCTGTCGGCAGGACCTCGGACTGAACAGGCGTGCCCATATGGGTAGGGATGCACGCGAGTACACCGTTGCGGGACAGTTCCGGATTCGCACCGGATTCCCCTGCGGCGACAGCGAGCATGAGCATACATCTTGTGCTCGCCTGTCACGCCACCCCCAGATGTTGTGTCGCGATGGTTTCAGAGCGTCAACTGGTAGGTGAGCAGAGTGATGTCGTCCAGCTCCGGCAGGGGCCTCCAGTCCCGCTCCGGTGTACGGACGAAGCCGAGGCGTTCGTACAGGCGGTGGGCCGCGCTCATGGAGCGCTGGGTCGACAGGACGACGGTCGTGCAGCCTTCCACGGCGCGCGCCCGTGCGACGCAGGCCCGCACCAGAGCCTCGCCGACCCCCCGGCCGCGAGCCTGGCGTGCGACGGCCAGCATCCTGATCTCCGTCTCGCCGGCGCGGGCCAGATCGGCCATGGGACCGGAGCCCGGGACGAAGGTGACGCCGCCGAGCAGCAGCCGCTCGCCGTCCACCGCCACCAGAACCTCGGCGGTCGCCGCCCGCTTCGCGACGTCCCTCAGTTCGTGCAGGTACGGGTCGCTCCCTCCGAAGTCGAGGAGGCCGTCGTCCAGGTAGGCGCGGGCGGTGATGTCGCCCAGGGTCTCGTGCTCGGCGGGTGTGACCGGTCGTACGGCGATGTCCATGGCCCAGAGTCTGCCGGACGCCCGGGTTGCGGCGGCTCTCGGGAGTGTTTCCATGGAAGTAGCCGTCGGCGCCGCGTGAATCCTCTGCCCCGCGAGTCCTCCGTGCCGGGAAACCGATCCCGGAACGCGCAAGGAGAACGCCATGACGAGGGTCGTCCGCCATCCGCCCGGCAAGGAGCGACCGCGCGACGCGCCGATGGCCACTCTGCCTTTCCGGCGAGCGGGAACTCGCCTCGGACACGGGCTCGTCGGCCGCTGGCACTCCCTGACGCTCCGTCTGGAGGCGCGCCGCGGCGTCGCCCGGCCCAAGAAGTGGCGCCGGTGGGTCTCCTACGCCAACGTCACCCGGGCGATCTGGCTGGTCGCCGTGCTGGCGGTGCTCGCCTGGATCGGGGAGGGCGTGTTCATCCTCGTCACGCAGGACACGACCCGCTTCGAGAAGTGGCGGCAGAAGAACCAGGGTTTCGAGATCGTCTCCCGGTTCGTCGGCCCGGTCCTCGCCGCCTCGATCGCCGCCGCGCTCTTCCTGTTCTGGTGGTACCGCTGGACCAAGCGGCGATATCTCACCAAGGCCCTGCGCGATCCCCGGCGGCTGGTGCCCACCGCCGGATACGACACCCGCGAGATCGTCGGCCGCGAGGACATCGCCCAGGTCATCGCCGAGCGGCTCCGGGAGCGCGACACCCGGCGGCCGTATCTGCTCGTCGGCGGCGTAGGCGCGGGGAAGACCGCCGTCCTCGTGCGGCTCACGGAACTCCTGGCCCGTCAGAACGCCGTACCGGTGCCGATCAGACTGCGCGACGCGGCGGACGGCGCCGACCTGAACTTCGAACGGCTGGCCAGGCAGCGGTTCGCCCAGGAGGCGCCCAAGGGCGTTCTGGCGCGCAGCAAGATCGACCGGGTGTGGCAGCAACTCCTCGCCGACGACAAGCCGGTCGTCCTCGCCGACGGTCTGGAGGAGGCCCTGCTCGACGACGGCCGGCAGCAGAACCGGGACAACGTCATCCGCCGGGCCATCGAGCGCGCCCGCGAGGAGAAACTGCCCCTGGTCATCGCCTCCCGGCCGCACAGCCCGCTGGAGACCACCTCCGCCGCGATCGTGGTGCTCGAACCCCTCGGCGAGGAGGAGGCGCTGCGTTTCGTCGCGGCGGACGTGCCCGAGACCGACGAGCGCCGGGTGGACTGGATCGTCGAGACGGCGGAGGTGACCGAGTCGCCGATCTACCTGCAGATCGCCCGCGAACTCCACCGGCGGGGAATCCTGGAGCACGACCGTCCGGAAGACGACCCGCAGCACGTCATCACCCGCAGCCGCGACCGCGCCACCCTGCGGCTCTGGCTGCTGGAGACCTGGGCCGAGGCACTGTGCGAGGGGAAGCTGCGCGAGGACGTCGCGCTGACCCCCGACGAGCGCCGCGACACGCTCGAAGTGGTCTGCGCCCTGGCCTGCGTCGGACTGCTCCAGGACACGCTGGAGGTCGGCTTCGCGGAGCTGCTCGACCCGGACGTCCTGCACCCGGGCGCGGCCCGGCGCGCCCGGGCCCGGGCCGAGCACCTGTGGGCCGGCCGCGGCTTCGACCAGTACGGCAAGCGCGGACACACGCTCTCCGACTGGCACCGGCAGCAGATCTGGGACGCGCTGTGCGAGCGGCTCGGCGAACCGGAGCGCAGACGGCTGCGCGAGGGCAACATGGACCAGTGCCAGGCGGTCCTCGCCCGTTTCGCCGCCCACGCGAGCCGGCTCGGACTGGTGGAGGGCTTCGAGCACCGGGTCCGTTTCCCGCACAGCATCGTCCAGGCCTACTTCGGCTCTCGCGTGCTGAGGCACCTGGGGGAGCGGGGCGCCGGGGACCTGACCGAGCAGGCGCTGCAGCCGCCCGGCCCCAGCCGTGAACTGCTGATCGCCCTCGTCCTGCTGTCCCGGGGGCGGACGGCGGACCCGCCTGCCCGCAGGCGCGGTGTGCGGGCCGAGGTGCGCAAGGAGATCGCGGAGCGGGTGCGGCGGGCCCCCGTGCGGGGTCGCCCGCTCGCCTGCCGGCTGTGCGCCGCAGCGGGCCGGCGCACCGACGACCCCAAGGCCCTGGACCTCTATGCGGCCGCCCTGGAGATCGAGAGCGCCGAGGCCGACCCGAGGCATCTGGGAGAGATCGTGCGGGCGGTGCGCCGGCACTGGCCCGGGATCAAGGGCGACCGGCGCACCCTGAGGGACGCCAAGCGCAGAGTCCTCAAACAACTCGGAGCCGCGTTGCGGGCGGTCTCCGACCGGATCGACACCACCCCGCTGTACTGGGAGCTCTTCCGTCTGGCCGTCCAGGAACCCTCCTACTCCATCCGCCTGGTCGTCGCCCAGGAGTTCGGCACCGGGGGCAACGCGGCGTTCGCGGTGATCCGCGAGCGGGTCGGCCTGAACACCGACCCCGTGCACGAGTACAGCGAACGCCTCGACAGGCTGAAGGCATGGAAGAGACAGGAGTACGAGACATGGGCCGCGCGGATGGGAAGGGCTCGGGCGGCCCGCGCGGCGCCGGGGAACGCGCCGGACGAGGACATCGGCCGGCTGCAGGAGGACCGCAAGGAACTGAACCGACGCTACCGTGACCAACGGGTCGATCTCTTCCGGGAGTTCGTGATGCGGGCCTGGATGCTCCCGATGCTCCTGGGCTCCGTCGACGAGGCCCATCGCGACGAGGCCCGGGAACGCCTCACCAAATGGCTGCGCCACCTCGACCCGAAATTCACCGGCGGCGCCCCCGACTTGCCGCTCGCCCTCGAGGCCGCGCTGGCCCAGGGCTTCAAGTACGCGGCCAACCGGCGCCACCGGCACCCGCACACCTACCTGGGAGGCCGGGACGACCTGATCCGCCAGGCGGAGACCGTGCTGCAGCAGTCACGCTGCTGGTACGCGCAGCTCAGCCTGCTCCAGGCGCTGTGCCTGTGGGAACTCCCCGACATGGCCGGCGGCCGCCCCGACGGGCACCAGCCGTTCCAGCTGCTCGGCGGGGCCACCGCCGTACAGACGGTGCAGCGCTGGCTGTCGATGGCGGGCACGGTGAACGCGGCGCCGGGCTCCCCGGACGGATCCGGCCGACGGTGCCTGCATCCGTTCGTCGCCGAGGCCGGCGACCTGGCCGCCCTCGCCCTGGAGACCGGACAGCCCGAGCGGTTCCTGTGGATCGACGAGAAGGGAGTCGCCGACAACATCGGGGCCCGCGCGGGCGACACCGGGGGATACCGCAGGCACAGCCTGTGGATTCCCCCCTCGGTCGGCTGGAGCACCCTCGATCCGCGCGCCCAACGCCTGGTCGCCGACGTCCTGGTGATGCTGAACCTCGTCGAACGGGACGGGCATCCGGACGAGGTCGAGGAGCGCCTGGCCCGCATGGAGCAGCCCGGGATGTCGTTGCCGCCGTGCATCCGCACGGACCGGGAGCCGCTGCGGCCCGGACTGCGCATGGGCACGGCGACCCCGCCCGCACCGGGCACCGCCTGTCTGCCCGACTGCAAGTTCCAGCTCTGCCCGTACCCTCCCCGGGGCGGTGTGCCCCGGGGAGAGATCCGCGAGCCGTTCTGCCGCCAGCAGCAGGCCCTGCTGCCCGGCAGCGTCCGGCGCTGGCTGCCCCGGGGGCTGCGCCGGAAGACCCCGCACTGGGTCGGCATGCGGGTCGGCGAGCTGGACCGCTTCTGGGACGCGATGGCCCGACGGACACGCGACTAGGGCGTGTTCCGCCCTAGGGCAGGTCACGGCACCGGTCCGTACCCTCCCGTCGTCCCGTCCTCCCGTCGTTCCGTCCTCCCGTTGTCCCGTCCTCCCGTTCGGGACTAGTGGGACGTGCCCGCGGTCGCCGGGGGCAGCTCCACCTGGACGCCCGGGTCGCCCGCGTCCGCCGTGTAGTCCGACGGCTTCGTCTCGTCGACGCCGTCGGGGGCCTTGGCGGCCTTCAGGACGAAGGTCAGGACCACCGTGACGACGACGTTGAGGACGAACGCCGTCAGGCCGATGTAGCCGATCTCGCCGATGCCCGGGATCTCCTTCGCCGAACCGCCGAAGTGCTTCTGCGTCGGGGAGGCGACCCCGTACGCGGCGAAGGTGCCGTAGACCATGCCGACCGCCCAGCCGGCGAGCAGCGCCCAACGGTGGAACCAGCGGGTGAAGAGGCCGCCGACCAGGGACGGGAACGTCTGCAGGATCCAGATGCCGCCCAGCAGCTGGAAGTTGATGGCCACCGTCTTGTCCATGGTCAGGACGAAGACCAGGGCGCCCACCTTCACCAGCAGTGAGACCAGCTTGGAGACCTTGGTCTCCTGCGCGGGCGTCGCGTCCGGCCTGATGAAGTCCTTGTAGATGTTGCGGGTGAAGAGGTTCGCGGCCGCGATGGACATGATGGCCGCCGGCACCAGCGCGCCGATGCCGATCGCCGCGAACGCGACGCCGGCGAACCAGGACGGGAACATGTCCTCGAACAGCTGCGGGATCGCCAGCTGCCCGTTGGTGACCTTGACCCCGGCCGCGATCGCCATGAAGCCCAGCAGCGCGAGCAGGCCCAGCATCAGCGAGTACAGGGGCAGGATCGTGGTGTTGCGGCGGATCACCTCACGGCTGCGCGAGGACAGCGTCGCCGTGATGGAGTGCGGGTACATGAACAGCGCGAGCGCCGAGCCGAGCGCGAGCGTCGCGTACGTCCACTGGCCGGGTTCGGCCGGGGCCAGCGCACCGCGCGGCTTGCCCGTCGCCGGGTTGGTCTGGCTGAACGCCTCGCCCGCCTTGGCGAAGATGTCGTCGAAGCCGCCGAGCTTGATCGGGATGTAGATGATCGCCACCGCGATGACGATGTAGATCAGCGTGTCCTTCACGAACGCGATCAGCGCGGGGGCCCGCAGACCGGAGGAGTAGGTGTAGGCGGCCAGCACGCCGAAGGCGATCAGCAGCGGCAGGTCCTTCACGAACCAGTTGGTGTTCTCGCCGCCGCCGACGCCCATCACGTCCAGCACGGCCTGGATGCCGACCAGTTGGAGCGCGATGTACGGCATCGTCGCGAGGATGCCGGTGACGGCGACCGCCAGCGACAGGCCCTTCGACCCGAACCGGCCCCGCACGAAGTCCGAGGTCGTCACATAGCCGTGCTTGTGGGACACCGACCACAGGCGGGGCAGGAAGGTGAAGATCAGCGGGTAGACGAGGATCGTGTACGGCACCGCGAAGAAGCCGGCCGCGCCCGCCGCGTAGATCGCCGCGGGCACCGCGACGAAGGTGTACGCGGTGTACAGGTCGCCGCCGAGCAGGAACCAGGTGACCCAGGTGCCGAACGAGCGGCCGCCCAGGCCCCATTCGTCGAGGCTGTCGTTCTCGGCCTTGCGCCAGCGCGCGGCCAGGAAGCCCATGACCGTGACGGCCAGGAAGAAGAAGATGAAGACGGCGAGCGCCACGCCGTTCACGCCGTCCTTCACCGCGACGCACCGCCCTTCGCGGAGGAGGAGCCCGCGCGACCGCGCTGGTCGAGCTGCCACAGCTTGTACGCGACCACGGTGAGCACGGTGGAGATCAGCACCCACAGCATCTGGTACCAGTAGAAGAAGGGGATCCCGATGAACGCCGGATCCACCTTCGCGTACGAACCCACCCACAGCATCGCCACGAAGGGCGCGAACAGACAGAGGCCGATGGCGACGCGCAACGGCGTCACCACCGGCCCCTTGGTCACTTCCGGGGTCTCTGACATCGGCGGCTCCGCCCCTCACTAGATCGCCTTGATCACAGATGTAATGCGCAGGCAATGTAAGTGACGGATAAGCCCAGCGGAAGGCCCTCCACAGACCCTCTACTCGGCGGGCCGCTTCAGCCGCGCCACGAACTTGTACCGGTCCCCCCGGTACACCGACCGCACCCACTCCACCGGCAGGCCCGCCCGGTCCAGCGAGTGGCGGGACAGCATCAGCATCGGCAGCCCCACATCGGTGCCGAGCAGGCCCGCCTCACGGGGCGTGGCCAGCGAGGTCTCGATGGTCTCCTCGGCCTCGGCGAGATGGACGTCGTAGACCTCGGCGAGGGCGGTGTACAGCGAGGTGTACTTGGCCAGCGACCGGCGCAGGGCCGGGAAGCGCTTCGCCGACAGATGGGTCGTCTCGATGGCCATCGGCTCGCCGTTGGCCATCCGCAGCCGCTCGATGCGCAGCACCCGCCCGCCGGCGGTGATGTCGAGCAGCCCGGCGAGGCGGTCGTCCGCGGTGATGTAGCCGACGTCCAGCAGTTGCGAGGTCGGCTCGAGGCCCTGGGCGCGCATGTCCTCGGTGTACGAGGTGAGCTGGAGGGCCTGGGAGACCTTGGGCTTGGCGACGAAGGTGCCCTTGCCCTGGATGCGCTCCAGCCGGCCCTCCACGACGAGCTCCTGCAGCGCCTGGCGGACCGTCGTGCGCGAGGTGTCGAACTCGGCCGCCAGCGTGCGCTCCGGCGGGACCGGGGTGCCCGGCGACTGGGTCTGCGTCATGTCGAGCAGGTGCTTCTTCAACCGGTAGTACTTGGGCACGCGCGCGGTACGGACGGTCGCCCCACCCTCGTTCGCCGCACTGCTGACGTCGGTGCTCATGTCCTGCCTTCCCGGCCTCGGATGCGGGTCACATCGTGGCACGGACGCGGCGGTGGTGCCGCACCGTTCCGTGATCCCCTCTGTATACCGTCGCAACCTTTGCTGGTCTAGTCCACCAGGTCAAATGGTCTACCGGAGCGACGGCCTTCGACGCCGATGTTTTCGACGGCTTCTTACTTAAAGGTTCCTGCATATGTAGGTCCCATAACAGCTGGTCGGAGGGGATTCGGCCACCCTTGACAGGCCTAATGGTCTGAGCCAAGCTCTGCGCACTGGTCTACACCATTGGTCCAGAGATCGAGGTCCCGGCCCGTGGGCGGGGGGTGTGGCATCCCTGAGGAGGATGGCGTGAAGCGCAAGCTGATAGCCGCGATCGGTATCGCGGGCATGATGGTCTCCATCGCGGCATGCGGGGACGACAGCGGCAGTGGGGACTCGAAGGGCGCCGACGCCAAGGAGCTGACCGTCTGGCTCACCGTCGACGCGCAGAACAACTGGCCCGAGCTGGTGAAGGCCGCCGACGCGGCGGTGCAGAAGGCGCACCCCGGCGTCAAGATCAACCACGAGTACTACGGCTGGCCGGACAAGAACGCCAAGCTGGACGCCGTCCTCGCCACCGACAAGGCCCCCGACGTCGTCGAGATGGGCAACACCGAGATGCTCGGCTACATGGTCAAGGGCGCCTTCGCCCCCCTCGACGCGGGCAAGTTCGACAACTCCTCCGCCTGGCTCGACGGCCTCAAGGCCTCGGTGACCTACGACGGCAAGACCTACGGCGTGCCGTACTACGCCGGAGGCCGCGTCGCCAACTGGCGCAAGGACGTCTTCGCCGCCGCCGGGGTGACGTCCACGCCGAAGACGTACGCGGAGCTCACCGCGGCGCTCGACAAGGTGCAGAAGAAGGAGGGCGACAAGTTCTCCGCCTGGTACCAGCCCAGCCGTGACTGGTACGCGGCCATGTCCTTCGTCTACGACGCCGGCGGCTCCATCGCCAAGGAGGACGGCGGCCAGTGGAAGGCCGACCTCTCCTCGGCGGAGTCGGTCAAGGGCCTCAACGAGTTCAAGAAGGTCCTCGACTTGTACATGCACGGCGACAAGACCAAGGACGAGTCCGACCGCTACATCGTCTACGGCCAGGGCAAGTCCGGCATGATCTTCGCCCCCGCCTGGGAGGGCGCGACCGCCGCCGCCAAGGAGAACGACAAGACCGGCAAGCTGGCCGGCAACGTCGAGAACTTCGTGATGCCCGGCCCGTCCGGCAAGAACCTCCCCGTCTTCCTCGGCGGTTCCGACCTCGCCGTCCCGGTGAAGTCCGACGCGCAGGGCCTCGCCGCCGAGTGGATCAACGCCTTCACCGGACCCGCGGGACAGAAGGGCCTGATCGCCAAGGGCAACCTGCCCAACAACAAGACCGACCTCGCGACCCTCAAGAACGACCCGGCGACGGCGGTCCCGGCCACCGCGGCCGAGTCCAACTGGTTCGTCCCGATGGCCCCCGGCTGGGGCCAGGTCGAGAAGGCCCAGGTGCTCCAGACCATGCTCCAGAGCATCGGCACCGGCAAGAAGACGGTCGAGGCCGCAGCGAAGGACGCGGACGCCGCGATCGACAAGGTCATCAACACCAAGTGACCTGAGGGCAGGGCCCCGTGACCCACCGGGCCCTGCCTCCCGTACGACCCGAAGGACCGCTGAGGAGCGCGCGGATGAGTGCCGCAGACACGACCACCCCTGCCAAGGCGCCGCCGCGGCGGCCGTCACCGCCACCGCCCGCGCCGCCGGGCAGACCACGGGCGAAACGCCAGTCCGCCGGAACCCCCTGGCTCCTCCTCGCGCCCTGC
The DNA here is from genome assembly GCF_052543235.1 of Streptomyces sp. SAS_272. Taxonomy (NCBI): domain Bacteria; kingdom Bacillati; phylum Actinomycetota; class Actinomycetes; order Kitasatosporales; family Streptomycetaceae; genus Streptomyces; species Streptomyces sp. SAS_272. The sequence goes on from NZ_JBMNDR010000096.1 coordinate 30,752, forward strand.
CTGCTGGTGCTCGCCCTGGTGATGGGCTATCCGCTGGTCCGGCTCGTCACCCTCTCCTTCCAGAAGTTCGGGCAGTCCCAGCTGTGGGGCTTCCAGCCGGCCGAGTCCGTCGGGTTCGACAACTTCGCCGGCGTGCTGGGCGACGGCGAGTTCTGGCAGGTCGTCCTGCGCACGATCGTCTTCGCGGCCGGCTGCGTCGTCCTCACCATGGTCCTCGGCATGATGGTCGCGCTGCTCCTCCAGCGGGTCTCCGGCTGGGTGAAGACCCTGGTCAACATCGCGCTCGTGGCCAGCTGGGGCATGCCCGTCATCGTCGCCACCACCGTCTTCAAGTGGCTGTTCGACTCCGACTACGGCATCCTCAACGCCGTCCTCAGCAGGCTGCCCGGCGTGGAGCTGATCGGCCACAACTGGTTCGCGAGCGGACCGCAGGGCCTCGCGGTGATCATGCTGCTGGTGATCTGGGGCGCGGTGCCCTTCGTGGTGATCACCCTCAGCGCCGGCCTCACCCAGGTGCCCGCCGAACTGGAGGAGGCCGCCCGGCTCGACGGCGCCGGCGCCTGGGGCGTCTTCCGGTACGTCACCCTGCCCATCCTCAAGCCGATCGTCGTGATGCTCACGACCCTGTCGGTCATCTGGGACATGGGCGTCTTCCCCCAGGTCTTCGTCATGCGCAACGGCCACCCCGAGGCCGAGTTCCAGCTCCTGACGACGTACTCCTACGACCGCGCCTTCGTCGTCAACGACTACGGACAGGGCTCGGCCATCGCGCTGATCACCGTGCTGCTGCTGCTCGGGGTGGTCGCCGTCTACATGCGCCAGATGCTGAAGATCGGAGAGGTGGAATGACCAGCGTGCGCACCCTCGCCGCGCCGCGCCGGACGTCACGGCTCGGCTGGAACCTCCTCGGCCTGCTGGTCTTCGCCGTCGCGGGATTCCCCGTCTACTGGATGCTCAACACGGCGTTCAAGCCGGCGAAGGACGCGATCGACCCGGACCCCAGCCTGCTGCCGACGCACCTGACCCTCGACAACTTCAGCCGTGCGCTGCACATCGCCGACTTCTGGGGGCCGGTGGGCCGCAGCCTGCTCGTCTCCCTGGCGGTCGTCGCCATCGGCGTCGTCGTGGGCATGCTGGCCGCCCTCGCCATCTCCCGGTTCGCCTTCCGCGGTCGCAAGGTCGTCATCGTCGGCATCCTGGCGGTGCAGATGATCCCGCTCGTCGCCATGATCATCCCGGTCTTCCTGCTGCTGAACGACCTGGATCAGTACGACAAGCTGTCCGGCCTGATCATCACCTATCTGACGTTCATCCTCCCGTTCACGGTGTGGACCCTGCGCGGCTTCATCGTCAACATCCCCAAGGAGCTGGAGGAGGCCGCGATGGTCGACGGCTGCTCCCGCACCGGCGCCTTCGTCCGGGTCGTCTTCCCCCTCCTGGCCCCTGGCATGGTCGCCACCTCGGTCTACGGCTTCATCCAGGCCTGGAACGAGTACCTGTACGCCCTGATGCTGCTCAGCCAGAAGAACCAGACGGCGACCGTGTGGCTCAGCAACTTCTCCACCAAGCACGGCACCGAGTACGCCCCGATGATGGCCGGCGCCACGATGATGGCCCTGCCGATCGTCGCCCTCTTCCTCCTCGTCCAGCGCAAGATGGCCGCGGGGCTGACCGCGGGCGCCGTGAAGGGATGACGCCCCGATGACGACACTCGCCAGCGGCACCGACACACTCACCCGCGACGCCCTGACGGTCCTGCAGCCCGGCTTTCCCGGCACCACCGCCCCCGACTGGCTGCTCCGCCGGCTCGGCGAAGGACTGGCGTCGGTCGGCCTGTTCGGCAGGAACATCGCCTCGCCCGGACAACTCACCGCCCTGACCGCCCGGTTGCGCGCTGAACGGGACGACGTCCTGGTCGCGATCGACGAGGAGGGCGGGGACGTCACCCGGCTCGAGGTGCGCACCGGCTCCAGCTTCCCCGGCAACCACGCACTGGGCGCGGTGGACGACGTCTCGCTCACCCTGGAGGTCGCCGCCGAGCTGGGCCGCCGTCTCGCCGCATGCGGAGTCAACCTGAACTGGGCGCCCTCCGCCGACGTCAACTCCAACGCCGCGAACCCGGTCATCGGCGTGCGCTCCTTCGGCGCCGACCCCGCCCTGGTCGCCCGGCACACCGCCGCCTACGTCACCGGACTGCAGTCGGCCGGCGTCGCGGCCTGCACCAAGCACTTCCCGGGGCACGGCGACACCGCCGTCGACTCCCATCACGCGCTCCCGCGCATCGACGCCGACCCGGAGGTGCTGGCCGAACGCGAGCTGACCCCGTTCCGGGCGGCCATCGCCGCCGGCACCCGCGCCGTGATGAGCGCGCACATCCTGGTCCCGGCCCTCGACCCGGCGCACCCGGCAACGTTGTCCCCCCGCGTCCTCACCGCCCTCCTGCGCGACGAACTCGGCTACGACGGCCTGATCGTCACCGACGGCATGGAGATGCAGGCCGTCGCCGCCACCTACGGCATCGAGCGAGGCAGCGTCCTCGCGATCGCCGCGGGCGCCGACGCCATCTGCGTGGGCGGCGGCCTCGCCGACGACGAGACGGTGTGCCGGCTGCGCGACGCCCTGGTCACCGCCGTCCGCACGGGCGAACTCGCCGAGGAACGCCTCGCCGACGCGGCACGGCGGGTACGGGCCCTCGCCCGCTGGACGGCGACGGGAGCCACGGCCGGAACCGGGTCGCCGGCCGGCGCGGCCGTGCGCGCCGACGTGGGTCTGATCGCCGCCCGCCGCGCCTTGCGGCTGACCGGTGACGAGGTCTTCACCCCGCTCACCGAGCCGCCGTACGTCGCCGCCCTCACCCCGGTCGCCAACATCGCCGTCGGCGACGAGACCCCGTGGGGGATGGCCGCCGAGCTGATCCGGCTGCTGCCGGGAACGGAGACCGGGAGCTTCGCCGGCCCGGACGCGGGAGAAGCCGCACTGGTCGCGGCGGGGGAGCGGCGGATCGTCGCCGTGGTCCGCGACGAGCACCGGCATCCCTGGATGAGGACCGCCCTCGACGCCCTCCTCGCGGCCCGTCCGGACACGGTGGTCGTCGAGATGGGCGTCCCCCAGGCGCCGCCCCGGGGCGCCCTGCACATCGCCACCCACGGCGCCGCCCGGGTGTGCGGTCGCGCGGCGGCGGAGGTCGTCGCGGGACGCTAGGGCTTCTCGGCAAGCCCTTCCGGGCACGGCACCGGGCACGACGACGAGGAGGGG
>NZ_JBMNDR010000097.1:0-32789 GCF_052543235.1 Streptomyces sp. SAS_272
CCCCGAAGCGACACTCGGGCCCTCAGCCTGCGCAGCCTCAACTCACAGCACGAAGACCGTCCACCGACTCCGTCGGCAGACCGTCACGAAACTTCGAGGTTAGTGGGAGGTTCCTTTGAAGCTGTCTCCACCGTTTGAGCTACGTACGGCCCGTCTCGTGCTTCGTCCTTGGAGGTCGTCTGATCTAGAATCGTTCGCTCGTTTGAACGCTGATCATGAGGTCATGGAGCATCTTCCTGGCCTCCTGGAGCGAGAGGACAGTGATGCTTTGGCTGACCGGATCTCTGCAGTAATTGAGAGTGACGGATGGGGCTGGTGGGCGGTTGAATTGGTCTCTACTGGTACTTTCATCGGATTCACAGGGCTGTCTCGGACGGCGTTCGACGCTTCCTTCACTCCGGCGGTGGAGGTCGGATGGCGGCTGGCCAGACCAGAGTGGGGGCATGGTTATGCCTCCGAAGGTGAGCTTGTTCCGCTTTGACGGACACCATTGGTGTGGTGGTCAGGCTGCGAGTGCGGTCTCGTATTCGGCGGGGCTGAGGTAGCCGAGGCTGCTGTGCAGTCGGTGCAAGTTGTACCAGCTCTCGATAAATTCGAAGATCGCGGTGCGGACAGCGGCCCGGCTGGGCCAGGCGACGGTTCCGAGCAACTCGCGCTTGATGGTGGCGAAGAACGACTCGGCGAGCGCGTTGTCCCAGCACTGGCCGGTGCGGCCGACGGACAGGCGGATTCCGAACTCCCTTGCCAGGGTGGCGAATTGCTGACTGGTGTACTGACAGCCGCGATCGGAGTGGAAGATCACCGGACGGGTGGGACGACGCCGGAGGCAGGCGTCCGTCAGTGCGTCGGCGACCAGTTCGGTCCGCAGGTGATCGGCCGTCGCCCAGCCGACCACGCGGCGGGAGGCGATGTCGATGACCGTGGCCAGGTAGAGCCAGCCCTCCTCGGTCGGGATATAGGTGATGTCACCGCACCAGCGAGCGTCCAGAGCCGTGACATCAGGCCGGAAGTCCCGGTCAACGAGGTCGGGCCTGATGGCGGCTCGTGGATCGGGGATCGTTGTCAGGTACCGCCGTCTGCGGTGTCGGCCCTGCAGGCCGGCGGCCCGCATCAGCCGGGCGACGCGGCGGCGGCCGCATCCGGAGCCCTCCCGCTTGAGTACGGCATGCACGCGCGGGGCGCCGTAGGTGCCACGCGAGCGTTCGTGCACGGCCGTGATCTGTTCGGTCAGCTCGGTGTCACGGGCCGCCCGCGGGCCGGGAGTACGGGTGCGGCGGGCGTAGAAGGCGGTTCGGGAGACCTGCAACAGTTCACACGCGCGCTTGACGCTGTGGCCGCTCTGCTTCTCCGCCTCGATGAACGGGTGCACCGTCACCGGGTCTCCTTCGCGAAGAAAGCCGTCGCACGCTTGAGGACCTCCACGTCCTCGCGCAGCCGGCGGTTCTCCCGCCGCAGCGCGGCCAACTCCTCGCGTTCACTGCTGGTCAGGCCGTCGCGCTCGCCTGCGTCGACCTCGGCCTGGCTGACCCACAGCCGCACCGCGGTCTCGGTCAGGTCGAAGTCCTTGGCGATCTGGCCGACCGAGCGGTCACCCCGTCGGCACAGGTCGACGATCTCGGCCTTGAACTCCGGCGTGAACGAACGGCGAGGCCGAGGCTTCTTCTTCCCCATGCTCTCCATGATGGACATCCTCCCGGGGCTGAACCCCTGATCTCGGATGTCCGTCAAAGCGGATCAAGCCCAAAGGAGCAAGAGCAGCCGTTCGCTTCGGTTTCGACGTGCTGGGCCTACCAGAGATCGTCTCCTTCACCGTTACAGGCAACCGCCGTTCCCGGGCGGTCATGGAACGCTTGGGCATGACACACGACCCGCGTGAGGACTTCGACCACCCACGGCTTCCACCCGGGCACGCCTTGCGTCGGCATGTGCTCTACCGGCTTGCCCGCGAAGCCCGGCCCATTTCAGCGCAAGGTCCCGGCCAGACGTCTTGATGAGAGTGATCGCGGCGGATTGATCGGAGATCAATGATTCGGCGTGCACTGATGACTCGCCGTCTCACTCGGCGCAAGAACAGCCTGTCCTGATTGTCGCCCAGGCCGCCTGAGCTCGCCTGCTCATCCTGAGTAGCCACTACTCTCATGGGGAGTATGAGAGGTAGTTATTGTTGACCGGATGTATAGCTTTTCCCTTGACTCGCTCAAGTCTGCGCCGGAGTTCACCTGGCGTCCGATCGGCCGATCGGACCTGCCTGCATGGCTGCGCCTGCGTCAGGCAATCGAGGCAGTGGACAACGACGGAAGGCCGCCATCCGAGGCGGAGCTGGCGCAGCGCTTCACAGACTCCTACGTCGACATGGCGCGAGGGAGCATGGCCGCATGGGATGGCGATCGCATGGTCGGCCACCACTGGATGAAAGCGCGTACCTCGGCAGAGCCCTTTCACGACTTCTGGCAACTGGGCGGTGTGGACCCGGAGTACCGGGGCCTGGGCATCGGCACCCGACTGCTCGACTGGGCGGAGCAGGCGGCCTTGCTTCTACACAAAGAGCGCTACCTCGGCGTGCTGCTGGCGCTGATGGACAGCTGCCCAATGGACAACGCAACGGCAGTCGAGTTGTTCCGGGCACGCGGCTACGAGCAGGTTTGCTGGACGCATCACATGGTCATGCCCGAACTGCGCGCCGCGCTCGCCGCCATGCCGGCGTCCCCGGCACCGACGGGCGTGGCGTTTCACGCGGTCAGCCGGGAGCGCTCGGAGGACGCGCGTGCTGTCCGCAACGACTCCTTCCGAGACCACTTCGGCAGCACGCCCGCCACGGAAGAGACCTGGGCGCAGTTCACCGGCAGCCCGGCCTTCCGCGCCGCCAACAGCTTCATCGCCTACGAGCGCGGCAAGCCGCTGGCGATCGTGATGTGCGAGGAGTTCGAGGCGCACCAGAAGATCACTGGGCAGCGAGACCTGTACATCTCCGTCGTCGGCACCGCCCGCGCGGACCGCGGCCGGGGTATCGCTTCCGCGCTGCTCGCGCACACGCTCCGCGTGGCGGGCGAAGACGGCTACGACACCACATCCCTCGAAGTCGACGCGAACTCCCCAACAGGCGCACTCGGCCTCTACGAACGCCTCGGCTACCAACCGGACAAGACTTACGCGCTCCAGCGAAAATTCGTGCAGACGGTCCAGCCGGACTCTCATCCGGCGGAGCCTCATGGCCGGGGCTGTAAGCCGTTTGGCTCTTGCCCCCAGTCGGTGGTGACGCCGAGTAGCCCTCCTTGATCATGATCTCGTGATGGATGTCGACTCCCTTGTCAGCACGGTATTTTTGGGCTGTCGGGGCTGGTCGACGAGGACGTGGCGGACGGTGGTGACGCGGTGGTAGTTACGGCTCGCACTCGGGATGCGGCGGTGCCGTGTCCGGCGGGCTGGACGCTGACGGCGAAGGTGCACGGGTATCACCGCCGGACGGTGACCGACGTGCCGGTCGACGGCCGCCAGGTCGTCGACCGCCTGCGCGTACGGCGGGTCTGCCCGAGATACGGGTCAACGGGGCAATGACTTGATCTTGAAGCTCTGAGGGCTAGCCTCCGTACCGGATCGACGTCTCAGCGAGGAGGTTGTCGACGGCGGCATCCATCATGGTCCCGTCGACCGCCGCTACCGACCCGGGTCCGGACCAGGTCCAGATCAAGGTGGGCATCGACTACGTCGGCGCCGGCGCGGGCCAGGTTCTTCGCGGTGCAGTGGCGTTTCGCGATCGCGGCCAGCTCGTGCGCCGATAGCGCGCTCATGTGCCGGGCGGCCTGGGTGGCGCCGAGACCGGAGCCGTTGGTCAACGCGGTGATCACATACCGGGCCAGTGGATCCTTCAGTTTCGGGTCCGACCCTGACAGCGGGCCGAGGCGGTGCCACCAGCCGGTCCAGTGCGCGGCCCGGGCCAGGTTCTCCAGAATGCCGCGGGCCGGCAGATGTCGGTCCAGCTCAGCCTCCAGCGCCGCGGCGGACGCGGTGCGCTCGGCTCCCTCACGCCTCTTGAGCGAGGGCACCCCCGTGGTCGGGTCGATCGCCAGGTCCGTGTTGTCCGGGTATCCGGCGTCCACCGCCTGCGCAATCATGGTCAGCTGGTCCCTGAGATTGTCCACGAAGCCGTCGGCGGTAGCCGGAAGGCCGGCCTGTTGGCAGGACAGGGAGATCTGCGGCTCCACCCGCTCCCAGGGCAGCAGCATGCTCGTCCAGTCACCGAAGTCCTCGCCACCAACGACGGCGACATCCCCGCAGCGGAGCTCCTCGACGAGGTAGGTGAAGACCATGGCCTCGAAGTGCCGGCGCACCAGCATCCCGGGCTGGTCCTTCGCGCACACCGTAGTGCGCCACTGTGCGGAGGCGAATGACAGATCCAGCACGGAGCCGTCCGCGCCGGTGGCGGAGATCAGCTCACGGGTCAGGTACCGAGAAGCGATGGCGTGCTCCAGGGCATCGAGCACGCTGCGGGCTCGTGAGGTGGGCACGAAGGTGAGAGTTCGGGCGAGTTTGAACATCGTGGGCCGGTCCGGGCGGAAGAGGCGTTCCACCAGTGGCGTCCAGTTTCCGCCCCGATAGGCCGCCAGCGCCTCGATCTCCGCCAGCTGCGACTCGAAACCAACACCGGACTCCACGACCTCGCGGATGCGCTTGACCGTCAGCACGTGGTCCAGACTGCCCTGCCCCACCTGGTCGGCGCGCTCGTCGGCGACATGCTCCTTCAACACGGTGAGCACGTCCTTGTAGGCGACAACGAAAGTTTTGCGGGATGACAACGATCGCAGTAACAGGCCATGTGAACCTCACTGAGGCGAGTATCCCGTTGATCAGAAGCGAGTTGCTAGCGCTACTTGCCCATTACCCGGCATCAGAGCTAACCGGGGTTTCCTGCCTGGCTGCAGGAGCGGATGCGGTGTTCGCAGACGCTGTTCTCACCGCTGGTGGGCGGCTGATAGGGGTGCTCCTATCGGCGGACTATCGACAGCGCATGGTGGAAGCGGGTTATGCCACTGAGTTCGACCGCCTTTGTCGAGCAGCTGCCGAGGTCAAAGTCATGCCGTACCAGAGAGCCACCACGAGAGCTTACGCTGCCGCCAACCGATTTCTTCTCGGCCGTGCTCAACTGCTGGTAGCGGTTTGGGACGGCCAACTGAGCAGTAGACAAGGCGGAACGGCCGAGCTTGTAGCTACGGCCCGCGCTGAAGGGCTCCCTGTGGAAACTATCTGGCCTGCCGGTGCCGCTCGACAACAGCAGGAACGGGACCGGACCCGGAAGCGGCGCTGTTAATCAAGCGCTCGAACCTCCTTGAAAACAGAGGGGATTCAAGCGAGTTTCCGGCGCTGCGGCCTGACCGTCATCAGCACCCGACTGCCCCTTGGGGCCGGCCGAGATCATTCGGCATGGAACCGGAAACGGCGCGAGATGGCCCGTGCCGCGAGCAGTAACGCACAGCGCTTCGATCCACAGCATATATCCGCCCGATACGAAGAACTCTTCACCGAACTGCGGCACGATGCCCAGGTAAAAGCTCTCGCGTTCGGTGAAGGCAACGCCAAAGTGATCGGCGAGGAGGGCGGACGGCTCTCGGGCCGTGTACGTGTTGGTGCCGTAGGTGTCGAAGACGGTCATGGGGGCATTCTCCTCAGGCCGCGAGGGTCGCGGCGTGCTCGACCAGAAGCCCGCGTTCGAACAATTCTGCGGCCCGCGAGCTGGGGCAGGACCGACGCACCGTGCGCAAGTACGCCCGGGCCCGCACCTGGCACGAGGTGATGCGCCGCCCGCCAGTGGACTGGCGCCCCCGCTGGCATCGCCAAAGCCCTCCGTGAAGACCAGCAGGCGGTCACCCAGGGGGTTACCACCCCCTTCAACTCCGGGGTGAAGGCCGCATCGCTGACGTGAAGCTCCAGAAACGCATCATGGCGGGACGCGCCGGCGTCCCGCTCCTCCGTCACCGAGTCGTGCTGATCGCCCACCTACGCCGCCGTTACGCGGCTCCGGCGACGCCGCACCCAAATGATCTCCGCCTACGAAAATCTTGCCAGAGCCACGTTCACGTGTACGCCGACACCTACACGCTACGGGTCGTAAGCGGCGGCTGGTCGACGCACCTGGCGGCCCATGCCGGCCTCGCCCCGGTCACCCGGGCCTCGGGCTCCTTCATCCGCGGCGGGGGAACCGAAGCCGGGGCTACGGCGTTGCCGGGGGGGTTCCGTGGGGAGCCAGGTAGGCGGCGAGTTGGTGGAGGCTGTGGCCGGCTGCGACCCACCCGCGCAGACCGTTTTCCAGGACGAGGATGTGGAGGTCGGTGGTGCGCAATGCTGCCGCGCACATTGCTGCCCGTGCTCCGCCCAGGCAGATCAGCACAATCGGACGCCCACGGGGAAGATCCGCTGCTGCCTCCGCCACCAGGTCGAGCGGCACATGGCGCGATCCTGCGACATGCCCGGCTTCCCACTCGTAGGGCTCTCTAACGTCAACGAGCAGTGCGTTGGGAGGTAGCTCCCAAGCCCGAACCGACAAATCCTCAGTCCCAAACACACGACAAGCCTAACCTCGACTCTGTCGTGAAGTTTCCCGTGATTCTGGACACTCGATGCTTACGCTGCGAGGGCGTGTTCTTGCTCGTGTCGCTGCCAGGTCTCCAGCGGGGTGAGGTAGCCCCAGACTGGATGCCTCCGCAGCCGCTTGCGGTTGCAGAAGGTCTCGATGACCCCGTTGCCCAATTGGGTGAATGCCTCCGATCTCCGCCTTGGTGGGTGGTTGAGGGATGGAGCCTGAGGTCGGGAGCCTTGGGTCGTGAGCCCGCCTCGATCTCGGGACGGAGGGGTTGGGTGTCGATGCGGGCGGACTCAGGTCGGGATGTGCCTGAGGGAACGCGGGTGGTGACTTGGGCAGCGTGCTGCAGTTCGCGGAGACCCTGACCGCCCGCCAGGCGTCCCAGGCGGTACCCGCGGTGCCCGCGGTGCCCGCGGTGCCCGCGGTGCCCGCGGTGCCCGCGGTGCCCGCGAAAAACGAATCGAGTGGGCCGGTGCATGTTGCCGGTCTTGCGGCCGGAGTCCCGTGGCACCGGTGCGAGTCCGGCATGGGCGGCGAGGTGGCCGGCGTCCTTGTGCGCTGGCAGGTCGCCCACGATGGCGAGGAGCTCGGCTCCGAGAACCGGACCCATGCCGGGCAGGGACTCGATGATCGCGGCGCGATCGTCGGTGCGGAACAGCGCCGCGATCGTCTTTTCGTTGCCCTTGATCCGCTCATTGAGTTCGAGGATCCGGTGCGCAAGATCCCGGACGAGCTGGGCTGCCAGGACCTCACCCGGCAACACTGTGCGCTGGGCGTTGGCGGCCTCCACGGCACACTCCGCGTAGCTCTGCGAGTTGCGGACTGGTCGGCGGGTGAACCACGTTGCCAGACGCTTCACGCCGAGCCGACGGATCGCGGTCGGTGTCTGGTACCCAGTCAGGAGAATCAGCCCTGGCCTCTTGCGGTAGTCGAAGGCGCGTTCCAGCGCTGGGCTGATGCCGACCAGGACCTCGCGGAGCCGGTTGATCAGCCGAACTCGTTCATAGACCAGGTCGGAGCGATAGCTGACCAGCAGCTAAAGCCCGCTCTGCAGTTCCACCGATGGCTCAACCGGCCTGAAGTCCCGCCGCATCCGGCACGCCACGGTTTGCGCCCGCGGGCACTGGTACGCGACCTACGGCGAGGCGAGACCTGCTCCCCGGCGTCGAGCTGGTGCGGGGCGACCTTCCCGCCTCCCTGCGGAACGCCGTCGGCGGAGCCGACACGATCGTCCTCACCCACGGCTCCGGTGGCGACTCCCGCCCGGACGCCCGCGCGCACGTCGACTACGGCGGCGTACGCAACATCCTGGAAGCCCTCGGCGGTGCCCCGCCGCGCGTGGCGCTGATGACGTACATCTACGCGAAGCGCAGCGACATCCCTGGCGCCACTCCGTGGAAGCGGCGCTCCGAACGCCTCCTGCGGGCCAGCGGTCTGCCCTACACCATCGTCCGACCCGCCTGGTTCGACCACGCCGGCCCCACCCAGCGGCGCCTCGTCCTGGAGCAGGGCGCTACGGCTGACGGCGGGATCGCCCGCGACCAGATCGCCGAGACGCTCATCCGAAGCCTGCTGACGAACACCGCGTTGGGCAAGACATTCGAGCTCATCACCACGGAGGGGGAGGAGCCGTCCGACTTGGACGGGGAGCTCTTCGGGGCCCTGAAGACCGACGCCGTCGAAGCCGAGCCACAGACAGTGCGCGAGGATCTCGATGCCGTCCGTTCCGCTCAGGGAAGCGGCGGATGACAGCGGGCGAACCCGCCGCAATGGAGCGACGCACGCTTTCGCAGCGTACTTCTGCGAGGAGCCACCATCATGACCGGCGTCCAGATCACCGACTGTTCCACGTCATGCCTATCCGGGGCAGTGCCGTAGGCCGCTGAGCGACCTGCCACCACCGGCGAAATGTGAGCTCCGACCTGCGTGCACCGCAGAGGCCCCTTCCCCCACGAACAAGGGGCGGCCTGTCATGCCAGACGCCAGCGAGACAGCGCCAAGTGGCCCCACAAGCTGACACAGGAAGCAGAACGGTCCAACCACCCTCGGTCCCTGCCCCCTCAACGTCCACCAATCGTTCGCCGCAGGCCACAGAAACAGCAGGTCAGAGGCAGCCAGACTCGCCGTCCCGCTCTCCTGCCCCTATACAGAGGACCGTCGCTGGCGCGCATCCGCTACGCTATCCCTGCCAGTCGTTGGTACGTCGCGTTGTCTGCTCAGGTGACAGTGCGAAGGGCGTCGCACCACGTCTGACCAGCGGGCTTGTGCTCCTCGTCGAAGATCCAGCACCTGGATTTTCTACAAGGTTTTCTACAAGCCCCGTGGACATCGTGTCGGCGAAGCTGGCCGGTTCGATCCTGCACGCTTCCCCGGAGCGTATGCACGAGGCGATCGCACTGGCCCGGCGGACCCGGCTCGGCATCCCGCTGCTGACGGCCGACGACTGCATCCACGGCCATTCCTTCTGGCCCGGCGCGACGATCTTCCCCACCCAGCTGGGCATGGCCAGCACCTGGGATCCCGCACTGCTCCGCCGCGCCGCCCGGGCCACCGCGATCGAGGTCTCGGCGACCGGCATCCACTGGACGTTCTCCCCGGTGCTGTGCATCACACGGGACCTGCGCTGGGGCCGGGTGAATGAGACGTTCGGCGAAGACCCGTACCTGATCGGCGAGCTGGGGGCCGCGATGGTGGCCGGCTACCAGGGCGAGGGCCTGGCCGACCCCACCGCGATACTGGCCTGCGCGAAACACTTCGCCGGCTACTCCGAGACTCAGGGCGGACGGGACGCCAGCGAGGCCGATCTGACTCCGCGCAAACTGCGCTCCTGGTTCCTGCCGCCCTTCGAACGGGCGGCCCGCGCCGGATGCCGCACCTTCATGCTCGGCTACCAGTCGATGGACGGAGTCCCGATCACCGCGAACCGGTGGCTGCTGAACGACGTCCTCAAGGGCGAATGGGGCTTCACCGGAACGCTGGTGACCGACTACGACAACGTCGGCCGGATGGTCTGGGAACAGAAGGTCTGCGCCGACGACGTCGAAGCCGCGGCCCTCGCCATCAACGCCGGCAACGACCTCGTCATGACCACCCCCGAGTTCTTCGAAGCCGCCCAGACGGCCGTCACCCTCGGCCTGGCCGAAGAGAAGCAGATCGACGAGGCCGTACGACGGGTGCTGCGCCTGAAGTTCGAACTCGGCCTCTTCGAAAACCCCCGCGCCCCCGACCCCGAACGGCAGAAGGCAGTCATCGGCTGCCACAAGCACACCGACCTTAACCTGGAGACCGCACGCCGTTCACTGGTCCTGCTGCGCAACGACGGGACGCTGCCCCTGGAAGGCGGTCTGTCCGAGGCAGACGACGGATCCGGCCGCGCCGCAGGCCACGGCCCGGCCCGCACGATCGCGGTCATCGGCCCCAACGCCGACGACCCGCACGCCATGCTCGGCGACTGGGCGGGAGCCTCCGGCCAGGTCGACTGGATGCCCGACGGACACCCCCGTGAAGCGGTGGAGACCGTGCTCGACGGACTGCGCGCCACTGTCCCCGCCGACTGGACGGTGACCCACACCCGCGGAGCGGACATCGAAGTCCTCGTCCCCGACCCCAGCGGCCCGTGCTGGCCCGACGGCCAGCCGAAACCGCCCATTTTCTCGCCCGCCCCCGTCGACGAGGTCCAACTCCGCCAAGCCGTCGACGCCGCGAGCGCCGCCGACTACGCCGTCGTGGTCGTGGGCGACACCATCGCCCTCACCGGCGAGGGGTGCTCGACGGCCACACTCGACCTCCAGGGGGGTCAGATCGCCCTGCTCGACGCGATCGCCGCCACCGGCACCCCCATGATCGTTGTTCTGATCCAGTCCAAGCCCAGCACCCTCCCGGACTCCGCCCTGAACGCGGCCGCGCTCGTCGAGGCGTTCAACCCCGGCATGCGCGGAGGCCGCGCCATCGCCGAACTCCTCCTGGGATTCATCGAGCCCAGCGGGCGCCTGCCGATCTCCTTCGCACGCCACGTCGGCCAGCAACCCGTCTTCTACAACCAGGTACGCGGCCAACACGGCAACCGCTACGCCGACCTCACCCAGGACCCACTGTTCGCTTTCGGTGAGGGCCTCAGCTACACCACCGTCACGTACTCCGACCTCGCCGTGCGCGACCAGCAGGTCCCCGCCGACGGCACGATCCACGGGACCGTACGCCTCACGAACAACGGCAGCCGCCCCGCCCGGGAAACCGTCCAGGCATACATCAGCGACCTCACCACCAGCGTCACCTGGGCCGAACAGGAACTGAAGGCGTTCACCCAGACCGAGGTCCCTCCGGGCGAGCCCGTCGATGTCGACATCGCCATCCCCGCCGCACACTGCTCACTCGTCACCGCCGACAATCGCCGAGTCGTCGAACCCGGCGAGTTCGAACTCCGCGTCGGCCCCAGCTCACGGTCCGAGCAACAACTCACCGCACGTTTCCGCATCGAGCAATGACCGCTCCTCCAGGACCCAAACGACCTACGCCCTGGTGGTCGCATAGTGGGGCGCCACCAGCGTCAGACCGAAACGCTCGCAACCGCGTCGGCGTAGCCCGGATCCACCCGGAGCAGCCGTAGGTGTTCGTTCCGACGACGGTTCCGACCGGGCAAAAGCCTGAGACACCAATGGGCTGAGACACGCTGGCAGGTCACATAACTCCGTCCAGCACGGTCGCGTCCGGCAACTGCACGGTCCCGGCCACGACCTCCGGAAACGACGGCCCCATCTCGGTGCCGCGCCTGGATAGGAAGTCCATCTTGCGGCGGATCCGGTCGAGGTAGCCGGTGGGGAGGCCGGTTCTTTGCGCGGGCCAGGCCAGTGTGGATGTGCCGGCAGGCGCCTTGGCCAGTCACATGCCGAGCACCCGTCGGGTCTCGGCGGCGATCTGCTGTGTCTCGCCGGTTGCGACCACGAGGACCGGGACACCTCTCCCCGCCCGATCGATGCGTCGGAGGCCTTCCCGCATCAAATCTTCCGGTTCGGGGACGAGTAGCCTGCCTCGTACACCGAGAACAGTCAGGGCCGAGCAGATCTCCTCGCGTACCTCGGGTTGGTCTTCGCCGATCTCCCCGGTGAAGACCAGCGCGTCCAGTTGATCCAGCGAGGCGGCCATAGCGGCGATGCCTCTGCGGCAGCTGAGTGTGAACGTCTCCAGCGCCAACGCGGCCGCGGCATCACCCTCCGCGCGGGCGCGCACCAGGTCCCGGGTGTCTCCCGAGGTACCGGAGAGGCCGAGCAGACCGGAATGCCGGTGAAGTGTGTCATCCAATTCGTCTGTGCTCAGACCGTGCCGCCGCTGCAGCCACAGCAGCGCGACGGGGTCGAGGCTGCCGCTGCGCCGGCTCATCACCAGGCCCTCCAGCGGGGTGAGGCCCATGGTGGTGTCCACGCTGCGTCCGTTCCGAACGGCGCAGGCCGAGCAGCCGCCGCCCAAGTGCACGAGCACGACCTGGAGGTTGTCGACGGGTCGGCCCAGAGCCTGCGCCGTCCTCTGCAGGGCCCACGAGTAGGAAAGCCCGTGGAAGCCGTACCGGCGCAGCCCGTATTCGGCTCGCCATCGCTCGGGCACGGCATACGTGCGCGCCTGTACCGGCAGATCCTTGTGGAAGACAGTGTCGAAGCAGGCGACATGAGGAACGTCGGGCAGGAATTCTCGTGCGGCATCGACCACCGGCAGGGCAGGAGCCACGTGCAGCGGCGCGAGATCGGCGACGTCCGCCAGCAGAGCACGTACGCGTGCGTCGATCAGCGTATGTCCAGTCAGGTGCGGACCGCTGTGGACGATGCGGTGACCTACCGCCGCAGGAGCGGGTACCTCGCTGAGAAAGTTCCGCAGTTCCGCCGCTGCAGCAGGCCCCGGGGGCTCCGAGGCGTGTCGATCGGCCACCCGTTCACCGTCCGCCGCGAACAGGGCGATGTGGAGGCTCGAAGAGCCGGCGTCGAGGACCAGTACGTGGCCATCACGGCTCTCGTGGGAGCGGTCAGCACTCATCACACACCTCCAGTGCACTCGCGTCCTTCGGCACGGTGCGCCCCGCCACGCAGCAACGGGCCCGTACAGGTTCCTCGCGGATCGGCGCCACTCCGGCAACGCCGGGTTTCCGGCATTGCTCGCCGACCGTGGAACTCGGCAGGTTGCGGACGTCCATGGATTCAGCGATGACGACCTGCCTGGTCGTGCCGTGGATGAACAGACGGCCGCGGTGGCGGCGAAGACGTCCGCCAGGGGCCCGGGGAGCACCGGCCAGGGGCGGTTGGCGCCACCATGCCCAGGATCAGGCGGGCGTGCGCAGCCCTGGCACCGGGTGGCGCTCGTGCCCTGATTCTTCTCCTGGCACCGGACGGCCGAGGGCGGGCGTGGGACAGTGCGACCCTGTGCTCAGGGTCGGCCTCGGTGCGGACCGGATTGTGCACCGCCCGGCTCGGCAGGTCGGTGAGGGCGACGCATCCCATATCCAAGTCGCCGTCCTCCATGCGGGTGCCGACGTTTCGGCCACGTCGGACACGTCGACGTGCTCGTTCGCCGCCAGGGGCGACGTCGGTGTCCGCCTGCCGGCGGGTGCCCCTGGCGGCGCGGCGATGCGGTTCCTCCCGCAGGTCGCGAGCGAGGTCCCGGACCGTCTCGGAGGGCAGACCCCGGGGCGGCGCCAGGACGGCCCGCAGGTTCCTGGGGTTCGTGTCCGCGTCGGGTTGCCTCATAACCCTTGTCCTGCCGCCGGGTGGGCCACGGAGATGTCGCACCTCGCCGCTTCCCCAGGCTGCCACCACAGGGCAGGATCCGCTCGTTCACCCGTTCGCCCAGCGCCCTGGACACCGTCACCTGAGCCGTCAGCCGACCCGGTGCCCGGATCCTGATCCATCGTCTTCCGCAGCCACGGCCGTCCGCACCCGTTGCTCCTCGCGGGCGGAGCCGACGTCCCGTTCCAGGGGTGTGTGGCTCACGGCCGTCGCGAGATCCTCCAAGGCCCGCTTCTGCAGTTCCGCCCCGCGCCGCAGAACCCGGCTCCGGTCCCCGGCGGCACCCTCCCACGCGTGGAGCGCGTCCTCCACGCGCCCCCAGTCCGGATTCCTGTGCTCGCGCACGTCGACTGCCGCCTGTGCGGTGTCTGCCTCCAATGCCTCGGCGAGCCGCTCCGCCTCGGGGCCGAAACGGCTGTCGGCCCGCGGGATGTGGCTCTCCATGACCATCGCCGCCCGGTCGAACCCCTTGAGCGCCTCCTCCGCCTCCTCCGCCTCGCGCGACGTCAGGCCTCTGGGGCGGACCGGTTCCTGCCGTGCCTGGTCGTAGGCTGCCTGCCAGGCGGCACGTGCCTCCCTGCTCGCCAGCAGGGCCCTGCGCATGTCGGCGCGATGCTCCCGGGTCGGTTCGGCGTGGCTGCGGAGCACCGCGGCCGCGTAGCGGCCGTTGGCAGCGAGCCAGTCCGCCAGCCGGCCCGGCAGCCGGGGAGTCTCCCACGCGGGGAACACCACGTACGCCAGCATGGCCAGGGCCCCGCCGATCAGAGTGAGCACAACCCGCTCCGGGACCGTCTGCTCCCATGTCTGGCCGCCCATGCCGAGCAGGAAGACTACGTACGCGGCAGTGAAGCACTGCGAGTAGGCGTACCCGGTACGGATCAGCGTGTACGACAGGGCCGCCGAGACCACAGCCAGCGCGCCGAACACCTGGGCGTCCGGTCCCAGGGCCCGCACCATCCCGGTGGCGAGCGCCACCCCCGCCAGGGTCCCGGCGAGACGGGCCACCGCACGCGCGTACGTCCGGTGGAAGTCCGGCCGCATCACCATCACCGAGGCGATGGGCGCCCAGTAGCCGTGGTTCAGGGGTAGCCGGGAAGCGATCAGATAGCCGAGCGTGGCCACCGCCGCCAGACGGACGGCGTGCCGGAACACGGGCGAGTCCCGGCGGAGTTCAGGGCGGACCGCCCGGACGACGACCGGGAGGAGCCGGAACATGGTCGGGCGCACCAGGAACGGGGCGCTCGCGGGTCCGTGCGGCGTTTGCGCCTTGTCGCGCGCCCCGCCGCTCCCGCCGCTCCCGGCGATCTCCAACGCCTCGCCGAGCAGTTCCACGAGGCGCTCGGCGGTCTGCCGTGCGGGCCCTTCCAGCACCTCGTGCTCCTCGTCGACGTGCAGGACCTCCGCGGTCCCGGCCGGCACCTCGGCGGGAGTGCCGCGTCGGACCGTACGGGCGGCCGCGTCCAGGACGCCGGCGGCCGCGTCGAGCAACTCCCGTGCGCGGTCCCGCCCGGGCCCCTCTGCCGGGGCGCCGACGTCGAGGTCGGCGAGCGCGGCGACTACCGGCACGATGCGCTCGGCGACGCCCCGGGGGCCGTGCAGGACGGGGGGACGAGTGCGGGCCTGTGAGGGCGTCACGGCAGCCGCGTCCCGGGCCGTCATCAACGGCTCCGGTTCGAACGGGGCGGTGGGGTCGTGCCGCAGACGGCGGGCGTAGTCCGCCACGGCGGCCAGGGCGTCGGCGAGCGCGTCACGATGCGCCCCCCAACGGCGGATCGGGAACAGCAGGATCAGCACGGCCTGCGCCACACCCCCGAGCGCGATGACCCCGGCGTGCTCCAGGGCTCGTCCGACACTCGTGGGTAGAGTGATGGTCACCAGCATGCTGCCGACCGTCGTCGCCGCGACGATCCCGGCGGTCGATCCGAGGGCCCACGCCATCCCCGCGGCAAAGGCCCATACGGCCAGCAGCGGGAGGAACGTCACGAGTCGTCCCGCCGCCAGGTAGCCCACGAAGGTGCTGAGCGCCAGACCGGCGCCGGCACCGAGCGCGATCACCTTGCGGGGACGCCAGGTGCGCTGGAAGGTGGCCCCACCCGCGGAGAAGGCACCCAGGGCGGCGGACGCGGCATACGCAGGGGAGACCAGCCACAGCGCCGAGCCGATGACTATCGCCACCCCGGCGGCCGTGCGCAGCGCGAGCAGGGGCTCCAGCCGCGTCTCCTCGATCGTGAGCCCTGATCGCACGACCTCCCCGAAGGTCCGCAGCCACCTCACGGTGTGAGCCTAGCCGGAACGCCCCGCCGGGTCGCGTCGGCCGCGTCACCGCCTCCTGACAGCGCCGCGCTCGGCGGACGCGCGCCACGCTGGCACCCTCGCGTAGGGGCGATCGATGACGCGGCTCAGGAGGGGGGCGAGGACCTGCCCCACCGGGACCCCCCGCCCCGTCATCGCCATGATCAACCCGCCGGGGCACATCGCGCCGCTGTCGCTGCCATGCTCACCCCGCTGCTGAGCGTTGCTCATCGCATGTGATTACCGGTACGGCGGCCGGCGGTGAGCGGCAATGCCCCACGCGCGTCCGGGAGCCGTTTTCGCCGGTATCGGTTCACTTCGAGGGCTGGTCACCGTGGTCGTCCTGGAGCGTGCGACGACGTTCCTGTTCGCGCTTGGAGTAGGCGGCTGCCCGGATCGCCTCGTCGCTTTCCAAGCCTGATCCCAGCGCGCCGCCCACGGTGGCGACCGAAGCGACGAACCAGGACAACGTCCAGTACTCCTCGCTGTGCAGCGGGCTTTGTGTCGCGGAAGCGAACACCTGGTCGTTGAGGATGAACAGCGCCCACACCCAGTTGATGAGCATCAAAGCCACGTAGCAGACGAGCACCCCGATACCCACGGTCATGACCGTCGAGGTGTTGTAGAGCCGCGCCCTCTGCCTCGCCTCCGGCGAGCTCTCCGCTGACCGATGCCACAGATCTGCGTCCACGATCAGCCAGCCGATCATGAGCGCGACAGACCCGACCGTGGCGATCACGAGACGTGGCGTGCTCAGGGACGCGGCCAGGCTCCAGACGGTGGAGTTCACGGTGGCGACTGCTCCCGTGGCGAGTGCGGCCGCCAGGGCTTTGGACAAGCCCGGTACCAAGCGCCACGGCCGGTTGGCGCGGACCATGCCGAGGAGCACCCGCAGGTAACCGCGCGGCCCGCTGACGACGTACCGAAGATCGTCTGTCCCCTTCTCAAGCGGCTGACTTCGCGGAGGTCCTTCAGCCCCAGTGGTGTGCGGACCCGCCAAGCCGAGCACGGCTTCTTCGACGGCCCGCCGGGCCCTCGTCTGCAGCCGCAGGCCGCCCAGTGAAGGAAGAGAGAGCAGCGCCAAGCCGTGTGCGTGATTTAGATTCACGGCGAGCCTGCGCCCTTGTGAGTGCAGCGGAAGGTCGGTGAGGGCCACGACGATGTCCCAGTTCTCCGCACTCCCACGGTCCATGATCCGGCGCATCAAGGTGGGCGGGTCCTCCGTCCCGGAGGTGAAGGGCTCACTGACCACCTCGACGTCGAACCGTTGCCCCTGGTCCGACTTGTCGGCGAGCCGAGCAGAAAGTGTCCGGGCCATGCGCTGCGCGATCTCTGTCGGCGCGTCCGGATCCGCCAGGAGAGCCACGACCATAACGTCCTGAGACGACACCCGCATGCCTGGACCCTCCTCGCCGGCTGCCCCCGCGATCGCAAGTGCCCAGGATGCCCCTGAGGTAACGTCGACGCCGCGTGACACGCTGGCCTCCGCCAGGAGGTGCAGGCGGTACGGAGATCTCCTCGGTTCCCAGCACAGGGCCCGCTCCCACCACCTGGACACGACCGCGTGCGTCACCGCGAACCCCCGCTCGGTCTCGGCGCGCACCGCACGCCGCCCGCCGACCACCCCGCTCCGGTGTCCGGCCCGGGAGAGGGCGGGGTGGTCCGCGTCAACCGGCCCGGCCCTTGCTGCTGCCCCCCAGCCCTTCCCCGCACGCCCCTGCGAACTTCCCTGGCAGTCAAACACCTGGGCCTGGCAGGGCAATACAGGAAGGCTAATTGGGCCCGACATGCGCATGCGTTCACGCACCCCCGTCGGCCAGGCTGACTGGGAAGCCCAGGGGGCCGGGGGCCGTCCCGGCGTCCGCAGACGGAGGTTAGCTTCATGACCGTGATGTCCATCGCCAGGTTCGAAAGGTTCTTTCGCGCGGCCGCGGGGCTGGACGTCGACAAGAACGATCTCAAGCGCTACAGCGACTTCGTCGACGCCAAGCTCTACGATCTGCTGACCGCCGCCCAGGCCACCGCCAAGGCCAATGGGCGCGACGTCATTCGGACCTGTGACCTACCGATCACAAAAGGCCTGCAGGAGAGCATTCATCACTTCCGGAAGATCGACCAGGAAGTAGACCTCAAGCCGATCCTGGAGCAGCTCGCCACCCACCCCTCTCTGGACCGCACGCCCGACGAGGAGACCGAGGCGGCCTATCCGGACATCATCGGCGGGCTCAGCCTGGCCCTTGCCCAGAGCTTCAAGATCCTCCACCCCGACCTGAAGAACCCTCAGACCCAGCACTGGGACGAGGCCCGAGCCGTCTTCGACCTCCTGCTGTGAGTGGCGACCACCCCTGGACGTGGCCCGCCGCCGGGCCACGTCCGAGGTGTCGCCGAGAGCGGTCGTGACCTCCGCCGGCGGCGCTGCTAGGAGCAAACGGCGAGGGCGGGAAGGTGATCCGGAACTGGAGCCCAACGCTCCGCCGGCTCTCGGCAACCGGGACGCCGGCTCTCAACAACCGGGACGCCGGCTCTCGGCAACCGGGAGCCGGTTCTTTCATGGGCCGTTCTGGACGCCTCAGTCCGCGAGGTCGGCCCTGCCGAACAGGACCGCGTAACTGGAGGGGAGCTGACTGATGATCTGATTCAGTTCTCCGCCAGTGACAGCGTCGCCAACGGTGGTCAGGACCGCGCTGGCGTCCCACTGCGCCGTTCGCGGCCGGGCATGGGTGCGCTCGGCGACCCGGCGGTAGAACTCCTCGATGCCGAAGCTCCGCGCCTGTTGCGGTGTGGCATGGTCCAGAACTTGTCCCAGCGGGTCGGGCAGCTGGGATGCCAGGTCCTTGACCTCTCCCGGGCTGATCCGTTGGGCCAGCACTTCCAGGACGGCGTTGGTGATGTCCGCTGCTTCCTCCTGGTCGTTGTATTCGCCTCGCGCGCGCACATGGGCGAGGAATCCGTCGTATTTCATCGCTGCCTCCTGCCGCGGTCACCGCTGGTCATGGGGTCGCCCGGTATGCTGCCGAGCCGGCCGGCTCCGTCGGCCGACGCGTAGTTGCCGTTCTCCGGCCCGGCCGCGGTGCCGGACGTGTGTCCGGAACCGCGGCGTTCAGGTCTCAGCCCTTGCTCTCGGTGCTTTCACTCTTCTCGCTGATCTCGATGTGCCGGGGCTTTGCGACCTCGGCCTTGGGGACGGTGACGGTGAGCACCCCGTCCGAGATCCGCGCACTGACCTTTTCCGTGTCGACCTCTCCGGGCAGCCGCAGCCGGTATTCGAAGGATCCGGTGCGGCGGGTGCTTCGGCGCAGGACGCCTTTGCGCTCCTTCTCCTTGATCTCTCCGGTGACCACCAGCTCCTGGCCGTTCGCTTCGACGTTGATGTCCTTCTTCTTGACGCCGGGGAGTTCGATCTCGACGTGGAAGGCGTCGTCGGACTCCGTGACATCCGCCAGGGGTGTCCACGCGACTGCGGGCGCCGCGCCTCCCACCGTGGATTCCATCAGCCCGCTCATCTCGCTGAGCAGTTGGTCGAACTCCGTCAGCGGATTGCGTGCCCAGCCAACGGGCCTGTCCTGCATGGCGCCACCGCGGTGGCGCCGGACGGGCGTGGCCATTGCCATCGCCTCCTTCTCCTTCTCGTGATCTCGTCGCCCGCTGGGCGTCATGCGAGCCAAGCGGACTGTTTCGGACGGGTGTGCAGGGAGGTGTCGGTGCCGCCGGGCGCGGCCGTGTGACCCAGGTAGCGGTGCACGAAGTGGATGCTCATCGCGCCTTCGCCGACCGCGGAGGCCACACGCTTCACCGAGCCGCTGCGGAGGTCGCCGGCGGCGAAGACGCCGGGCAGGCTGGTCTCCAACGTCAGGCAGTCGCGGCCCTGGCTCTGCCACAGTTCGGGAACGGAGCAGGCCTGCGCCTCCGCGCCGGTGAGAACGAAGCCGCGCGCGTCGAGGGCGAGCGCGCCGGACAGCCAATCGGTGTGCGGGTCGGCGCCGGTGAAGACGAACAGGGCCCGCACCTCGAGGTGGTGATGCTCGCCCGTACGGTGGTCGACCACGGTGACCGCCTCCAGCGTCTTGTCGCCGAGTGCCTCGGTCACCTCGGTGCGCAGCAGCACGCGCACCCGGGGATGGCGCTCGACCTGATCGATCAGGTAGCGGGACATGTGCGCCTCGAGGCTCGGCCCACGGACGAGCAGATACACCTGCGGTGCGTACCCGGCCAGGAAGAGCACCGCCTGGCCCGCGGAGTTGCCGCCGCCGACCACCGCCACCGGGTCGGTACGGCACTGCTGGGCCTCGTAGACAGTCGCCGAGTAGTGGACGCTCGCGCCCTCCAACGGCTCGATGCCGGGCACACGGAGGCGGCGGTAACGGGCGCCGGCGGCCAGGACGACGCTACGAGCGGTGACCTCGCTGCCGTCAGCGAACCCGACGGCGTAGTGGCCGTCCCGCCGTTCGAGCCGGGCCGCCTCCACCGGGAAGCTGATCCGAGCGCCGAACTTTTCCGCCTGGAGCACGGCGCGCTCGGTGAGTTCGGCGCCGGAGATGCCGGAAGGAAAGCCGAGCAGATTCTCGATGCGGGACGACGTCCCGGCCTGACCGCCGGTGGCCAGCGCCTCGACCACGGTCGTGCCGAGGCCCTCCGAGGCGGCGTTCACCGCGGCGGCCAGGCCTGCCGGACCGGAGCCGACGATGAGGAGATCGCCGCGGCCGTTGCCCTGTTCCAGGGCCGGCAGGCCGATGAACCGGGCCAGTTCGGCGTTGCTCGGATTGCGCAGCAGGGTCGTGTCCCGCCAGATCACCAACGGCGTCTGCTCCGGACCGACCCCGAAGCGACGTAGCAGTGCCTCGGCCTCCTCGTCCGCCTCCAGATCGATCCAGCGGTGCGGCAGCCGGTTGCGGGCGGCGAACTCGCGCAGCCGCCGTGTGTCGGGCGAGTAGCGCGAGCCGATGATGCGGAAACCCGCGCCCTGCCCGACGAGCAGAGCACGGCGGCCCAGGCAGGCGCGCAGCACCACATCACCAAGGGCGGAGTCCCGGGTCACCAGGTCACGCAGCTGATCCATGGACAGGGCGAGGATCTCGCCGGGGTCCCTGACCACGGCGGTGTAGAAAGCCACCTGTCCGTTCAGGAGACCGAGTTCGCCGATGAAGCGGCCCGGGCCGTGCACACGCAGCAGGCGCTCGCCGGGCGCGCCGTAGCACTCGACGACGGCGAGCGAACCACTGAGGACGACGTAGAACATCTCGCACCGCTCCCCCTCCCGGATCAGCACGTCACCGGCGTCGACCGTGCGCTGCCGGCCCTGCTGCGCCAAGCGGGCGATCTGGTCGTCCGTGAGGCGGGGATAGGCGCCGTAGATGTCGGGGGTCTCGAAGGGGACGCTCTCCTCGGCCTCGGCCTGCACCGGCGCCGCGCCGGGCCGCGTCTCGTCGCCGGGCATCACACGAACGCCTCGTGGACGTAGCACCACCGCCAGTCCTCGCCGGGCTGGAACGACTGCACGATCGGATGGGCGTCGGCAGCTGCGTGCTTACGCGCGTGCTTGTTCGGTGAGGAGTCACAGCAGCCGACGTGGCCACAGGTCAGGCAGAGCCTGAGGTGGACCCACGGGGAGCCGAGCAGCAGACACTCCTGACACCCTTCCGGGGTCAGTGGCTGGACCGGCCGGACAAGCGCGAGGTGGGGGTCTGCGTGCAAGGTCATGTGGATCGCCCTTCCCGGGCCGTGATCGACTGCTCCACCCACCGCCGCAGGGCAGGGGCGGGTGCGGCACCCGCCTGCCGGGCGATGGTCTGTCCCTTGTCGAGGACCAGCAGAGTGGGTACCGCCTGGACCTCGAACCGCTGTGCCAGGCGCGGGTTCTTGTCGATGTCGACCTTGACCAGCTTGATCTTTCCTGCCAGGTCGGTGGCGACCTTCTCCAGTGCGGGGCTGACCATGCGGCAGGGGCCGCACCAGGTGGCCCAGAGGTCGACGACGACGGGCACGGTGGCCTGCTCGACGACCTCGGTGAAGTCGTCGTCGCCCGCCTCTGCTGTCCAGGGCAGCGGCTGCTTGCAGTTGCCGCACGTGGGGCGGCCCTCGGCGACGGCCGGCACCCGGTTGGGGCGCCCGCAGTGCGGGCAGGTGACGTTGGTGGCTTTCACGGTGCTCATGCCGCCCTCGCACCCCTCACGTCCCCGGGCTGGTCGTAGGTGACCACCAGTTCTCCGTGCTCGGTGTCGACGCGGACCGTCGCCCCGTCCTGGACGTCGCCGCGCAGCAGGGCGCGGCCGACGAGTGTCTCGACCTCGTGGGAGATGTAACGCCGCAGCGGCCTTGCCCCGTACACCGGGTCGTAGCCCTGGTGGGCGATCAACTCACGTGCAGCGTCGGTGAGTTCGACGGTGATGCGGCGTTCGGCGAGACGGCGGCGCAGTTCGTCGAACTGCAGCTCCACGATGCGCTCGGTCTGCCGCTCACCGAGCGGCTTGAAGAGCACGATGTCGTCGACGCGGTTGAGGAACTCCGGGCGGAAGTGCCCGCGCAGCTCGCCCATCACCAGGGCGTGGGCGTCCGGTTTGATCTCGCCCTCGGCGGTGGCGCCGTCGAGGAGGTGCTCCGAGCCGATGTTGGACGTCATGATGATCACGGTGTTGCGGAAGTCGACGGTGCGGCCCTGGGAGTCGGTGATGCGGCCGTCGTCGAGGATCTGCAGCAGGGTGTTGAAGACATCGGTGTGCGCCTTCTCGATCTCGTCGAACAGCACGACCGAGTACGGCTTGCGGCGTACGGCCTCGGTGAGCTGGCCGCCTTCCTCGTAGCCGACGTATCCAGGCGGTGCGCCCATGAGCCGGCTGACGGTGTGCCGCTCCTGGTACTCGCTCATGTCGAGGCGGACCATGTTCTCCTCGGTGTCGAACAGGGTCCGGGCGAGGGTCTTGGCCAGCTCGGTCTTCCCGACGCCGGTGGGGCCGAGGAAGATGAACGAGCCGATGGGGCGGCGCGGGTCGCGGATGCCGGAGCGGGCGCGGATGATGGCGTCGGCGACGAGTTTGACGGCCTCGTCCTGGCCGATGACGCGCTCGCGCAGGATCTCGTCGAGGCGCAGCAGCTTCTCGCGTTCGCCCTCCTGGAGGCGGGCGACGGGGATGCCGGTCCAGGCGGCGACGATCTCGGCGATCTCCTCCTCGGTGACGACCTCGCGCAGCAGGCGGTTCTGCCCCTGCTTGGCGGCCAGTTGCTGCTCCTCCGCGGCGAGTCGGCGCTCCAGGTCCTGGAGGCGGCCGTAACGGAGCTCGGCGGCGCGGTTGAGGTCGTAGGCGCGTTCGGCCTCCTCTGCCTCGTGTCGGACCTGTTCCAGTTCCTGGCGCAGCTCCTGCACGCGGCGGATCGCCTGCCGTTCGGCCTCCCACTGGGCGTGTTTGGCGTCGGCCTCGCCGCGCAGGTCGGCCAGTTCCTTGCGCAACTCCTCCAGACGGGACTTGCTGGCGGGGTCGGTCTCCTTGGACAGGGCCGCGTCCTCGATCTCCAGGCGGGTGACGCGACGGGTGATCTCGTCGAGTTCGGCGGGCATGGAGTCGATCTCGGTACGCAGCCGGGCGCAGGCCTCGTCGACGAGGTCGATGGCCTTGTCGGGCAGGAACCGGTCGGTGATGTAGCGGTGGGAGAGCGTCGCGGCCGCGACCAGCGAGGTGTCCTGAATCTTGACGCCGTGGAAGACCTCGAGGCGTTCGCGCAGGCCGCGCAGGATGGAGATGGTGTCCTCCATGCTGGGTTCGTCGACCAGGACCTGCTGGAAGCGGCGTTCGAGGGCGGCGTCCTTCTCGATGTGCTTGCGGTACTCGTCGAGGGTGGTGGCGCCGATCATGTGCAGTTCGCCGCGGGCGAGCATCGGCTTGAGCATGTTGCCCGCGTCCATGGCCCCTTCGGCGGCGCCCGCCCCGACGACGGTGTGCAGTTCGTCGAGGAAGAGCAGGATGCGCCCCTGGGCGGCCTTGACCTCGGACAGCACGGCCTTGAGGCGTTCCTCGAACTCGCCGCGGTACTTGGCTCCGGCGACCAGGGAGCCCATGTCCAGGGCGAACACGATCTTGTCCCGCAGGCCCTCGGGCACGTCGCCGCGGACGATGCGCTGGGCGAGACCTTCGACGATGGCGGTCTTGCCGACGCCGGGGTCGCCGATGAGGACGGGGTTGTTCTTGGACTTGCGGCTGAGGATCTGGGTGACGCGGCGGATCTCGGCGTCACGGCCGATGACGGGGTCCAGCCGTCCGGACCGAGCCTCGAGGACGAGGTCGCGGCCGTACTTCTCCAGTGCCTCGTAGGCCACCTCGGGGTTGGCGGACGTCACCCGCTGGTTGCCGCGGACCTTGGTGAGCATGCTCAGGAACGAATCCCGGGTCACGCCGTGCTCCTTGAGCAGCCGCCCGGCGGCGGTCGCCGAGCCCTCCTCCGCCAGGGCCAGCAGCAGGTGTTCCACGGACACGTACTCGTCCTTGAGGCGTTTGGCCTCCCGCTCGGCCGCGTCCAGCAGCCGGGCCAGGCGCTGGGTGACGAAGACCTGGCCCGGCGCCGCGCCCGGGCCGGTCACCCTGGGCCGCCGGGAGAGTTCCTCGCGTACGGCCGCGCGCAGATCCTCGGGTTCGGTGCCCGCCTGCTGCAGCAGCCGCGGGATTAGGCCCTCCTCCTGGTCGAGGAGGGCGAGCAGCAGATGCTCGCCGTCGACCTCGGTGTGGCCCAGGCGGCCGGCGGCGCTCTGCGCCTCCTGCAGGGCTTCCTGTGACTTCTGGGTCAGGCGGTTCATGTCCATGGCGGTAGATCACTCCTCATGCCTGCACGCCGCAGCGCGGCTTCGAGCAGGCTGATGCGGTCGAGCAGGTCGAGCACCAGACCGAGGGATGCGTAGTTCAGGCACAGCCCGGTGCGCAACCGCTGGACACGGGCCAGGGAAGCCGGGGCATTGGGGGCGAACACCAGCCGTCCCGAGGCGTCAGCGCCGGCGTCGACCAGTCCGAGGGCGACGAACCGGCGGATCAGGTCGGGATGGAGGCCTGAGCGGCGGGCGACGGTCTCCAATGAGAGCCCGGGCACGGGCACGATCGCGTACCGCGCGCGCACCTCGGTCTTGTGTGCGTGGGACGGGCGGGCCTCGGCGGGTCGATCACTCATCACGTCCTCCTGGGGTCGAACGAGGAGACAGCGGCAAGTTCCTCCAGCAGCTCGCGCTCCCGGTCGCTCAGCCGGGGCGGCACCATGATCCGCAGCTCCGCGTACAGGTCTCCGTTCGCGTCGCGCGGGCCCGGCATGCCCTCGCCGCGCAGCCGCAGACGCCGTCCGCTGGAGGACCCGGCGGGCACGGTCACCTTCGCCGTGGCACCGCTCGGCGTGGGCACCGGCACGGTCGCGCCCAGCGCGGCCTCCCAGGGGGTGACCGGAAGCTGCACGTACACGTCCCGGCCGTCGAGGCGGAATTGGGGGTCCGGCTGGATCCGCACCCGCAGATACAGATCCCCCGCGGAACCGTCGCCGCTGCCGCGGCCGCCCTCGCCCGCCAGCCGGATGCGTTGGCCGTCGGTGACGCCGGGCGGCACGTCCACCTCGTAGCGCCGCTGCCCTTCGGGCCCGGCGAGGGTGACGGCGCGGCGGCCTCCGCGGTAGGCCTCCTCGACGGTGAGCGGCAGTTCGGCCTCCTGGTCGGCTCCGGGGACACGCATCCGTCCGGCGCCCCCGAAGAACGAGCCGAACAGGTCGTCGACATCGACGCCCTCTGCGCCGAAGCCACTGGTGGCGTACCGGACCCGGGGGCCACCCCCGGTGGACCACCGGAAGCCGCTGCCGGCTCCCGCGCCGGCCCCAGCGGCGACCCGTTCCTCCCAGTCCTCCGGGACCTTCCGGAAGTCCTCGCCGAAGCGGTCGTAGCGGGCTCGCTGCTCCGGATCGGACAGGACGCTGAAGGCCTCGTTGATCTCCTTGAACCGCTCCTCCGCCTGGGGGTCCTTGTTGACGTCGGGGTGGTACCGGCGGGCCAGGGTGCGATAGGCCCGCTGGATCTCGTCCCGGTCGGCGGTGCGCGGAACACCGAGCGCCTCGTAGAAGTCGCGTGCCATGGCCGCTCACTCCCGCTTGGCGACGGTCACGGCGGCAGGCCGCAACTGCCGCTCGGCCTCCCCGTAACCGGGTCGGAGCACCTGGACCACGGTGTTCGGCTCGGCGTCGGGTTCCTGGACCACGCCGACCACCTCGTGCCGTGCCGGGTCGAACGGCACGCCGGTCTCCCCATGGCGCGGGTAGCCCAGCCGCTCCAGGACGTTCACGGCCTGGTCACGCACGGCCCGGACACCTTCGACGATCGCACCCGGGTCGGCGGCCGCGTGGCTCAGGGCGAGTTCCAGGTTGTCGATGACGGGCAGGAAGGCCGCAGCCGTACGGGCGCCTTCGACCGCGGCCTGTCCCTTCAACTCCCTGGCATGGCGTTTGCGCAGGTTGTCGAGGTCGGCCAAGGCGCGTCGCCAGCGGTCCTCGGCCTCGCGCAGCGCGGCCGCGTGTTCGCCGTCGGGTGCGGCGGTGCCGGTTGCGGCGTCGGGCCCCGGCTCGGCCTCTTCGGCCGGCGGTGCGGGCTGCGTAAGATCCCCGCGCGGCGGCTGGACGGCGCCTTCCGGCGGCGGGTCGGGCTCTCGGCCCCGGGGTGGGATGGGCATGGCGGACACCTCAGCCCTTGTCGAACTCGGCGTCGATCACATCGTCATCGCCCCCGGCGCCGCCCGGCGCGGCCCCGCCGGAACCGGATCCGTCCGGGGAGCCGGTGCCCGCCGCACCGCCCGCGGCGGCTCCCGCCTGGTGGGCCGCGAGCCCTGCGAAGACCTGCTGGAGTTCGGAGGTGAGCGGCCGGGCCTTGTCCGCCCCGACCTCGTTCTTGACCGCCTCGCGGGCCTCGGACACCAGCATCTCGGCGCGAGCCTTCTCGTGTGCGGGCGCGGCGTCGCCGAGCTCGCCGAGGCGCTTCTCGACCTGGTATGCGATGGCGTCCAGTTCGTTGCGGGCGTCTACCGCCTCGCGCAGGGCCTGGTCCTCGCCGCGGTTGCGGTCGGCCTCCTGGACCATCCGCTCGACCTCGGTGCGGTCGAGGTTGGAGCTCTCGCTGATGGTGATGCCCTGCTCCTTGCCGGTGTCCTTGTCCCGCGCGGTGACGTTGAGGATGCCGTTGGCGTCGATGTCGAAGATGACCTCGATCTGCGGCTCGCCGCGCGGCGCGGGGCGGATGTCGGTGAGCTGGAAGCGACCCAGGACCCGGTTGTCGGCGGCCCTCTCACGCTCGCCCTGCAGGACGACGACGTCGACGGCGGGCTGGTTGTCCTCGGCGGTGGAGAAGGTCTCGGAGCGGCGCACCGGGATGGTGGTGTTCCGCTCGATGATCTTCGTCATCACACCGCCGCGTGTCTCCACGCCCAGCGACAGCGGGGTGACATCGAGCAGCAGGACGTCCTTGACCTCGCCCTTGAGGACCCCGGCCTGGATCGCGGCGCCCATCGCCACGACCTCGTCGGGGTTGACGCTCATGTTGGGTTCCTTGCCCCCGGTCAGCCTCCGCACCAGGGCCTGGACGGCGGGGATGCGGGTGGAGCCGCCGACGAGGATGACCTCGTCGATGTCGTTGTCACTGACCTTGGCGTCGTCCATGGCCTGCCGCACCGGGCCCAGGCAGCGCTCCACCAGGTCGCCGGTGATCTGCTCGAACGTGGACCGCATGATCGTCGTGGTCAGATGCTTGGGCCCGGAGGCGTCGGCGGTGATGAACGGCAGGCTGACCTGTGTCTGGGTCACCGAGCTGAGCTCGGTCTTGGCCTTCTCGGCCGCCTCGAACAGGCGTTGCAGTGCCTGTGAGTCCTGGCGCAGGTCGATGCCGTTGTCCTTCTGGAAGCCGTCGGCGAGCTGGTCGACGAGCCGGCGGTCGAAGTCGTCGCCGCCCAGATGGCTGTCGCCCGCCGTGGACCGTACCTCCACCACACCGTCGCCGACGTCGAGGATGCTGACGTCGAAGGTGCCGCCGCCCAGGTCGAAGACGAGCACCGTCTCGTGCTCCTTCTTGTCCATGCCGTAGGCGAGGGCGGCCGCGGTCGGCTCGTTGATGATCCGCAGCACCTCCAGGCCGGCGATCCGTCCGGCGTCCTTGGTGGCGGTGCGCTGGGCGTCGTTGAAGTAGGCGGGCACCGTGATGACCGCCTCCGTGACCCGCTCCCCGAGCTGCTTGGAGGCGTCGTCGGCGAGCTTGCGCAACACCTGCGCGCTGATCTCCTCAGGTGCGTAGAGCTTGTCGCGCACCTTGAAGCGGGCCGCGCCGCCATCTCCCTCGACCACGTCGTACGCGACGGCCTTGGCCTCTTCGGAGATCTCGTCGAAGTGCCGGCCGATGAACCGCTTGGCCGAGTAGATCGTGCCCTTGGGGTTGAGGATCGCCTGGCGGCGGGCCAGCTGGCCCACCAGGCGCTCGCCGGTGTCGGTGAAGGCCACCACGGACGGTGTCGTGCGGTTGCCCTCGCTGTTGGGTACGACCGTCGGCTCGCCGCCCTCCCAGACGGCGATCACCGAGTTGGTCGTGCCCAGGTCGATGCCTACTGCCTTGGCCATGGGAACTCCTTCCGCGACGGGCGGTCTCCGTTTCGCCCACGGAGTCGCGCCCGTTTTCCGCACTCGCTCAGGTGACGGCGGGACCGCTCTGCGGGCGGCTGCCCTTCCATGCCCTGCTGCTCGTGCCGGGACCGGTCCCGCTGGGCAGCTCGGCCAGCAGCCGCACCGCCTCGTCGGCGACCGCGTCGTCGGCGACGACGTCGTACCGGCTGGGCTGCATGAAGCTCACCGAGGCGAAGTCCCGGCGGCCTCGCTGGGCCGCGTGCACCAGCAGGCCGAGCAGCGCCCCGACGAGTGCTCCGAAAACCAGCCCGTACAAGGCGAGGAGCAGGCCCGACACGACCGGATCCAGCCAGTTCAGCAGCCCGAAGATCCATCCGATCAGTCCGCCGGGCAGGGCACCGCTCGCCGCGCCGTGCAGGGCGGCACCGCCAGGTCGCATGCGGCCGGTCACCTGCTCGACGAGTCGCACGTCCTGGCCGATGATGGCCACCCTCTCGACAGGAAAGCCCTGATCGGAGAGGTGATCGACGGCGCGTTCCGCCTCCTGGTAGATCGTGTACGAAGCGACGGTCCTGCGGGCCCGCTCGTTCATCAGCCAGTCCTTCCTGCCACGGTCCCCGGGGCACCGGCGATCGCTGACGAGCCCAGCGTGGCAACAGAGCAGCGGGCTTCGCCTGCACCCGGCAGGTCAGAAAACGGCGCACTCGATCGGTCCATGAGAACAAGGCGAAATCCACACAAGCCGGCTGGCCGTGCCTAGGCTGAGAGCTCAGGGGGCGCCCACGCGTGGATCCCACGACTCGCTCGATCGCCTCCGACGAACCGGAGGAGAACGGAGTCATCTATGGCCGGCCATCCGTCACGGAGGCTGCCCCCTCACGTCTCCGACCAGGAAGCGACCCGCCACCCGGGCAACACCGGGGGTACCGAACGGGACGACCCCCATCCGCTCGCGGCGCTGGACCCGCACGGGCTGCTGGTGCTGTCCCACACCCTGTTCACCTGCGCGGAACAGGGTGAGATCGTACGGTTGGCCATGCGGCACGTCAGTGCCCTCGGCCCCTACCACGCCGAGGCCGGATACCTCGCGACGGGCGACGGCCTGTCCCGCGTCTCCGGCCACGACGCGGGAGCGCCGGCGGTCGACGACGCACAGATGAAGGAGCTGGGCGAGGCAGACGGCTCCGTATCCCTTCCGGAGCGGTCCTGGAACCGGGCGTACGGCCTGCGCGGGACCGACGGTCTGCTGGGCTACCTCCTGGTCTCCTCCCACTCCGGGCCCGACGAGCAGGGGCACTTCCTCCTCACGAGCCTCGTGGGGCTCACAGCCGCGGCCCTGTCCCTGGCGGCCACGCGTGCCACGCAGCACGAGAACGCCGGCGAACTGAGCCGGCTCCGCACCGAACGGGACATCGCACTGCGGCGCCTGGACACCATGCGCTCCACCCTGCACTTGCAGAGGACCGTGCACGAGACCCTGGCGCGTGTCGCCGCCCGGGGCGGCGGCGAGGACGCCATCACCCAAGCGCTGTACGAGCTCACCGGGCTGTCGGCGCTCGTCGAGGACCGGTTCGGCAACCTGAGGTCCTGGGCCGGTCCCGACCGGCCCGAGCCCTATCCGGTGCGGTCCTCGGCCCACCAGGAAGAGATGCTGCGGCAGGTCGCGCGCGAGGCGGGCCCGGTCAGGGTCAAGGACCGGCTGGTCGCCCTGGCCCGGCCGCGCGGCAACCTCCTCGGCGTCCTCGCCCTCGAGGACCCCGGGGCGACGGCCGACGAGCAGACCGTGTTCGTCTTGGATCACGCCCAGCGGTCGCTCGCCCAGGAGCTCATGCACATGCGCGAACTCACCGAGGTCGAACTGCGGCTGCGCCGCCAGCTGATCGACGACCTGCTGGAGGGCACTGACGAGACGAGCGCCTACGCCCGGGCCGAAGCCGTCGGCCACGACCTGCAACGTACCCATTACGTGGTCGTGGTGCACTGGCCGGGCAACGCCGCGGACGACTCCTTCACTCGTGCCGTCGAGCAAGCGACGGCCGCCGCGGCGACCCGTCCGCTGATCACCCGCCGCGGCGACCGGGTAGTCCTGCTGACCGAAGCAAGGCCTGACGACGATGCTGTGCACGCGGCGCTGACCCAGGAGCTGGGGACGCCCGACGGAGCGATCGGAGTGAGCACCGGCTGCGACTCCCCGGACGGCGTTCCCCGCTGCTATCAGGAGGCACTGCGGGCCCTGGAGGTACGGCAGAACTCCCGCCAGGGCAGCGGGACGACGTTCTTCGACGACCTCGGGCTGTACCGGATCCTGGGGCCCGGCAACGATCTCCGTGAGCTAGAAGGCTTTGTGCGAGAGTGGCTCGGCGAGCTGATCGACTACGACGCAGGGCACGATACGGAGTTGGTGGAGACGCTCTCGCGCTACTTCGACTGCGGAGGCAACTACGACGATGCGGCCGCCGCGCTGACGGTCCACCGCAGCACCCTGCGCTACCGGCTGCAGCGCATCCGTGAGATCAGCGACCGCGACCTGGCGGATGTGGACACCCGGCTCAATCTGCAGGTGGCAACGCGCGTCTGGAAGATCATCCTGCATGGGCGGCGCTGACCGCGAAGACCCCGCCCCGGACCGGAAAAATGTCGCCCCTGAAGGGAGAGCCGGCCGTGAGGCCCCAGCGTGTGCAGCGGTCCGTGTCCGTGGACGCCTGTGATGAGGAGCTGGCCCGTGTGGAGGTGGAGAACGCCCAGTTGCGGCACGCGGTCAGCTCCCATGCCACGGTCGATCAGGCCATCGGTGTTCTCGTCGCGGTCCACAAGATCGCGCCTGAGGCGGGGTTCGTGGTGCTGCGGGAGGTGTCGCAGCACACCGACGTCAAGCTGCACACGGTCGCCGAGGCGATGATCGGCTGGGCTTTGGGCGAGCCGCTGCCGGATCCTTTGGGGCAGGCGCTCGGGGCGGCGCTCGAGCGGTCAGGCCGTGCACACGGCCGATTCGGCTGACCCGGTCAGTCGGCCAGGGCCTGTTCGACGGTCGGGAGGCAGGCGATGAGGGTGTCGACGCCGACCAGCTGCAGCACGTGCAGGACGGGCTCCTGCGCCCCCACGATGCGGACCCATCCGCCTGACCCGCTCACCCGCCGGTGAGTGCGGACGAAGACGTTGATGCCGCTGGAGTCCATGAAGGTGACCTCGCTGAGGTCTGCGACGATCCGCTCCGGAGCGACGCCCTGCTCGCCGCGCAGGGCTGCGCCGAGTCGCTCCTTGACGTCATGATCGATCTCGCCCCGAAGGGCGACCACACGGACCCCCTCCACCATGCGGTC
This sequence comes from Streptomyces sp. SAS_272, assembly GCF_052543235.1. NCBI lineage: Bacteria > Bacillati > Actinomycetota > Actinomycetes > Kitasatosporales > Streptomycetaceae > Streptomyces > Streptomyces sp. SAS_272. The sequence continues at coordinate 31,557 of NZ_JBMNDR010000097.1, forward strand.
CTCGGCATGAAACCGGGCCGGCCGGTCCGCGTTCTCGATGTGGCTCACCGTCTCCTCGCCTACGTTCAAGCCCACGGCGTGGGGCCGCGAAGTCGATTCTGCCCCGTCCCCGCAGGCGGATGCACGGGTGGGCGAGCCTACAATTCGCAAGCTTTGCCAGAGCAGCCCCAAGGACATGCACGGCGGGGGTACGGGGTACGGGGCGCGGGCGGGAAGCGAGGACGACGAGAGCAGTGGGATCTCAAGCCGATGACGGCGACTGTGGAGGGCCAGACGGGTACCTGATGCGGGCCGGCTACGCCCTGACCGGGGACGGTGGCTGCATCGCAGACGCCCGCCACCACGCCGCCGCCTTCCTCGACCAGGCCCACGCCGCTCACCATCTGTCCGTGACGGCCCGCGCGAGGGACCTCACGCAGTTGGTCGTCAGCGAACTGGTCACCAACGCCCGGAAGTACGCTCCCGGCCCGGTCCTGATGGAACTGCGCGTCAGCGCCCGCGCCGTGGACGTCGTCGTGTGGGACAGCGACCCCACGGTCCCCGGCGCCCGCAGCGCCGATCCCGGCCGGGTCGGCCAGCACGGTCTGGAGATCGTCAAGGCGGTCAGCGAGGAACTGTTCATGGAGCAGGAACCGGTCGGCAAGCGCATCACGGCCCGCATCGCCCTGTCCGACACCGACACCGACACCGACCCCGGCCTGCCGCCCGTCTCGCACGGCTCCCGGAGCCCGCAAGGCTGCTGAGCGCTCCCATGGGCGGCCCGACGGTTCACCCCGCAGGCCTCGTGGGCGATCAAGGAAGAGGGGTCCGGCGCAGGCCGCTGTGCGGGGCAGAAGTGGCGGGTGCCCTCACAGCAGTGCCTGTTTCCCCGGTCATCACGCTGCCGCTCCTTCCGCTGCCCACTCCAGCCCGAGGCCGGCCAGCACCTGGAGCTTTTCGGCGGTGAGCTGTCCAGGAGCGGTTGTTGTGATCAATAGCGGGTGGGCTGGCCTGGACTGATCAAGTTGGTGTGGAAGGCGCGGTGATGTGGCGCGAGGGGCTGGGGTGGTCTGCGCGAGTGCGGGGGCGGATCTTGGTGTGTGGTCTGATCTGGGCTATTCCAGGTAGCAGGCGGTTGTGATCAGTCGTCTTGGTGGCGGCCGGTAGTGTTGTCCGATGATCACCGATCCGAAACTCCAGCTGACCATCGACTGTGCCGAGCCGGAGCGACTCGCGGCGTTCTGGGCCGCAGCG
>NZ_JBMNDR010000098.1:0-32558 GCF_052543235.1 Streptomyces sp. SAS_272
GGACCTTGTCGACGACCTCGCAGGTGTTGGGCACGGTGGGGCCGGTCTGGTCGCAGACCAGGGCGTCGGTGCCCTTGGCGGGCGGGGTGCCGCCGCGGATCAACTGGACCCAGGCGTCGGTGAGTCCGTTGGCGGCGGCGAACTCGGCGATGGTGTCGCCTGAGCGGGTGTAGCGGGTGTTGGTGTCGCCCATGACGACGACGGCGTTGCCGGCGGAGTGGGTGGCGATGAACCCGCTGAGCTGGGCGAGGTTGGCGGCGCGCGCGGCGAGGTCGTCGTCGTTGGTGCCGGCGTTGGTGTGCAGGTTGTAGAAGTCGACGTAGACGCCCTCGGCGAGCCGCTCCCGTATGAACGTGAAGCCCTTGGGGGTCAGGCAGTCGCCCGATCCGTAGGTGCAGGTGTTCCAGCGCACCCGCTCGAAGTCGTCCTCGTCGTAGGGGAGTTTCGAGAGGGTGTTGAGGCCGCTGCCGATGGCGGCGCCGCCGCTGGTCGGGGTGCGGTAGGCGTGTGCGGTGTCGGCGGCGTAGAGGTAGGCGTGGTAGTTGAAGTCCTCCTGGGCGTGGACGATGTCGTAGGGGGCGATGCGCTGGCCGATGGCCGTGGTGCTGGTGTCGCGGGGGGTGGAGGCGCTGGAGATGATCGCGGGCAGGCCCGCCACGTTGTAGGACAGGACGCTGAAGGAGCCCGAGTCGTCGGCGGCCGCCGCCGAAGGCGCGGCCGCGGTGAGCGCGCCGATGGCGGCGGCCGCGGCCGTCAGGCAGGCGAGAAGTCTGCGCATGGGGGAGTGCCTCCTGGGGAGGGAAAGCGGTTGTCGTGGCAACACGCCAGAAGTTACCGCCGGTTACCCCAGGTCTGTCGAGAGTGCGGACGGTTGTTTCCCGGACGACGTCACCCGTCGGCTCAGGCGCCCACGGTTCCGTCGACGCCTTCGCGCAGGAAGTCCGCGTGCCCGTTGTGGCGGCCGTACTCCAGGAGCACGTGCACCATCACCATGCGCAGTGACACCTCCTCCTCCCACCTCGGCTGGTAGCCGGCCTGATCCAGGGACTCGGCGGCCCGCTCGACCCGGCGCGAGTTCTCCACCTCCGCCTGCCAGGCGCCGAACGCCTCTTGTCTGGTCGACGTGCTCGCGTCGTAGGCGGCCTGGAAGTCGATCTTGTCCGACCAGACCATGGGAGCGTCCTTGTCCTCGAACACCCGCCGGAACCAGGCGCGTTCGACCTCCGCCATGTGCCGCACCAGGCCCAGCAGGGAGAGCGTGGACGGAGGCATCGACTGCTGTCGCAGCTCTTCGTCGGTGAGGCCCTCGCACTTCATGGCGAGCGTTGCCCGGTGGTAGTCGAGGAAGGCTCGCAGCATGTCTCGTTCGGTGCCGAAGCTGGGTGGTCCGGTGCGATCGTCGCGGGTCACTTGCCGTTGCTCCTCGTGCCGCCGGTCGGGGAGTGCCAGTATCCGTCAGGCGTCGGGCCCGTGGGGTGTGATCGGCAGGCGCCGCCGCGGCCCGAGTCCGCCCTCGCCGTCCGCACGGAGACGGCTGGGGCCTGATCGCCGCCGACGGCGCGTCCGGGCCCGCGGGCGGTCCGGTGCCGGGTCCGGTGCCGATGGCGTGACGGCAGTCTTCCGGATGTTGCCTGGTCAGAAGACCAGGCAACGGAGATCAAGAAAATCTACGCTGGCGACGGTAGACATGGGCCGGTCGCCGGGCTACTGTTTCTCTCGTACTCAAGAAGTCGAGAGGGTGCGGCAGACACGAACTGCCGCACAAGGTCCAAGAAGGACGCGGCCCGCCGGGTCGCGAGCAGTACCCGCGGTATCCAGCAGTAAGCAGTGCCACCGTGTAGCCGAAAGTAAGGAGCAGACGCCATCAGGATCGCCCGGGCGCGGAGGAAGTCCGCCCGGGTACCGCAGACCCCGGATTGGAAGGTGGTCCCCGGTCACGCAGCAGCGATCCCCGCAGCCCCGCCCCTCCGGGCGGACCCTGTGGAACAAGGCGCCGGAGCAGTCAGCCGGCAGATGGTGTTGACAGCTCGGGGCCCGGGTGCCGGTACGGCACCCGGGCCCCCCGACGCGTCCCCCGAAAGAAGAGGTCTATGCCCCCACGCAGTACCCGCCCGGTCGCCCCTCTGGACGACGACGACTACCCCGCCTACACCATGGGCAGGGCCGCCGAGATGCTCGGCGCCACCCCCGCCTTCCTCCGCGCCCTCGGCGAACACCGCCTGATCACCCCGTTGCGCTCCGAAGGCGGTCACCGCCGCTACTCCCGCTACCAACTGCGCGTCGCGGCGCGTGCCCGCGAACTCGTCGACCAGGGCACCCCCGTCGAGGCGGCCTGCCGCATCGTCATCCTCGAAGACCAACTCGAGGAAGCGCAGCGCATGAACGAGGAACTGCGCAACCAGCGCGGCGCGTCACAGCAGAAGTCCAGCGCTTGACCAGAGCGAAGCCCCCGGCGGATCGCGATGTCACAGCAGGGCCGCGCCCACCACGGTCGCGGCCGCTCCCGCGATGAACAGCATGATGATCACTCCGACCGACCGCTCGTTGGAGCGGCGCTCGGCCGCGAGGTCGCAGGTGTACACGGTGAGGTCCGACGGGGCGTAGTGGACGGTGAGCTCGCGGCCCAGGGACCGACCGGGCTCGGGAATGCCCTCCCGGACGAGGACGGTGACCTCGGTGCCTTCGTGGGCGGTGAAGCAGACGACCGGGGTGTGGACGACGATTTCGTCGCCCTCACCGTCGGTGTAGACGTTCCTCGCGACGGCCACGACCTGCGCGGGGACGGCCACGGCCGAGGACAGCAGGGCGTCACGGGAGCGCACCGTGCGCAGATCGGGGCCGGCCGCCGTGACGACGGCGAGCAGCGCGCCGAAGCCCAGCAGCGCCCACGGGTAGCCCCGGGCGACGGCCGCGTGGACGATCGACCCGACAAGGAGCAAGACGACCGCGCAGTTCGGGCCGCCCCGGCCCTTGTCGTCCTCAGCGGTGTGCAGCGCCACACGAAACCGCTCAGGACGCCCCCGCGGGTAGCGCACCGCCAACTCGCGGCCCACCCAGGCCTCCTCGATCGCGTCACCGTGCCTGCCGGCGTTCCGACGGACGAACTCCCGCCCGGTCGACGGGTCCTGGAACGCGAGCGTCACCGGGATGCCCGGGTACTTGGACGCCCCGTGCGCGGGCCGGTGCACCTGGCGGATCCGCGCCCGCACCCAGACCGCCCGCTGGGCCCTGGTGAGTCCGGCCAGGGACAGGCCGTACCCGAGAAGCGCCAGCCCCGCGGGCACCGTCCACCACAGCTCCAGCATCTCGTGCGCGTTCACCCGCACCCCGCCCTTCCGGGCGCGACGCGCACCTCCCGGGACATCACCCGCACCCGCCCGTCGAAGGACAGCGGGACCGAGTCGGACGTCGGCGCCTCGCACGGCGGTTCGCTCACGGCGTCACGCCGTCCCCGGCATAGAGGTAAGCGCCGGGACGGGCGGGATCGGCCACCAGGAGCACCTGGTCGCCGGCCCGGGGTATGCGCAGCTTGGACACGACGCTCTGCAACGCGATGCGGTCGGCGCCGCCCGGCAGCTGCAGCACCAGGTCGACGACCGGGTCGAAGTCGACCAGCTTGCCGGTGTCGCCGATCGAGACGACGGTGGCGGGCGTGGTCGGCGCTCCCGCGGCGAGCAACTGCGCGACCTCGACCCTCGAGTGATACGCGCCGATCGACTGCTGGACCCTGGCGAAGTCCGCGCCGCCGAGGAACGCACGTGTCGTGCGGCCGTAGAAGCCCTTGCCGCTCGCCACCTTGCCGGCGATCTCGGCGGCCCGCTCCTCACGACTCTTGCGCCGTCCGAAGATTCCCATGCCGTTCTTCCCTTCTGACGATGTCGGCGCATGTCGTCCGATGGCGACCGGGTGGTCGCTGCTGCCCGACGGAGTGGACGCTAGGCGGTCCCGAACGCCTACCGATCCCAGGTTCGTGCGCCCGTCTCTTCGCGGCGTACGCTCCTCACATGCCGTCTGTGAGCCAGCCGACCGGCGAGAGCCGACCGCGTGCCCTGGTCATCGACCGTGCCTGGCGCGGCCTCGGGGCGGGGCTGGAACCGTTGAGCGGCCCCGACGGGGCGCCCTTGACCCGGACGGTCAAACTGATCGTGCTGCCGCTGATCGTCAGACCCGCGCTGCGTCCCGACCTCGCGGCCGACTTCCTCCCACCCGCGCAGGAAGCGCAACTCGACGCCCTGATCCGGGAGTCCGCGCCCCTTCTCGCGGCGACGGCCCAATGGTTCACCTTGCTCAAGAAGGCCCGCCGGGCGCTGGGCGTCGTCGCGGGAAACCCGCAGGACCTGTACTTCCAGCGCTGCTTCGAACTGGCCACCGAGCACGGCGCGCCGGCGGCCGGTGCGGATGTGACGGCCCGGGACACGGTCGAGGAGGTCGCGCACTCGCCGGGCGGCCGCACCGTGCAGGCGCTGAAGGACCATCTGGCCGACGCCGCCCGGCGCTCCCGCCTCGACGCGGAGCTGGCCACGGCATGGGAGAGCCGTTCCCCGGCCGCCGACGCGGGCGCGGCGAGCACGGCGATCGAGCGGGCCGCCGAGGTGCTGGAAGCCTGCGGCGCTCCGGGCCGGACGAGCGCCTCGCCGTCGTTCGCCGCCATGGTCGACGCGGGCCACGGAGAGACGTTCGGCCGGGCCCTCTGGGCGCACGCGAGCGGCCTCTGGGGCCGCGACGACCTGCCCGCCCCACTGGGACTCACCGGACGGCGGACACCGCCGCGCCCGGAGATCGGCCGGGGCGCCTCGACGGCCACACTGCCCGCGCCGCTGGACCGCTCGCTCTTCGAGCGGCTCTTCGCGGTCCTGCAGTCGTCGGCCCATCGGGACGCGCTGCCGACCGTGGCGGACCTCGCCGCCCGCGAGGCCCGCCGCAGCTGCGCACCGCTCGGCCTGCACGACGAGAGCCTGCGCGTCACCGTCGTCCTCGGCGGCCGGCTCGCGGTCGGCCTCGACCCCCTGGGCGCCGGCCGAGGGGACGCCGGGCGCACGGCCGCACACCGGGCCGTCAACGCCCGCTGGCGACGGGAGGCTTCGGTCCTGCGCGCCCGCAGGATGACCGTCTCGCCCCGGCCCGACCCGGACGGCGGCGTCCTGGACGCGCTCGCCCAGGACCTCCGCACCCCGTGGACCGCCTACATGCGGCGGCTGTGGGTGCGGCTGCACGGGCGGGACGTCCGCGACGCGCCCCTGACGGACCTCGCCTCGGCGTGGGCGCTGCTCGACGGGGTCGCCCGCTCGGTGATGATGGACCATCGTGCCCGGGTCCGTTCGGCGCTGCGCACCCTGTCGGCGGGCCCCGCCCGGCCGGCCGAGCGGAGAAGCGCGTGACGGCGCGAGCCGGCGCCGACGTCCGGGTGGCCGGCGGCGAGGACGGCACGATCAGGATCACCGCCGCCCGCGAACTCCGGCCCACCGCCGCCCACGACGGCACCGACGCGGACGGCGGTGCCGAGGCGTACCGCGATGCCGACGGACACCGTGACACGCAGTCCCACGGCGATGCCGGACGTCACCGCGACCACGGGGCGGACGGCCAACCGGTGCCTGCCGGAGCCGACTTCACCTGGGCCGTCCTCGATGTCGCGGGCGCCGTCCTGAGCCGGCCCGTCCTCGCCGACCCCGGCCTGCCCTCGGCGTGGATCCATGACGTGGATCGCGCCCAGCACTGGCTGTGGGCGCTCTACGGCGAGCGTGTCGCCGCCGCCGTCCACGCACGCGCTGCGGGGGAGTCCGCCGTCGTGCGGGTGAGGGCGCAGGCCACGGCCCTCGGCGGCGCGGCCGTCCGGCTCGGTCTAGGCCACTGGGCGGCCCGGTGGTGGCCGGCCTCGCATTCGGACGGCATCCCGGCGCTCGAACCGGACGTCCTCGGACTGGAGTTGGCCGCGCTCACCCACCGCTGCCAGCAACTGTTCGACGGCGAGGACGATCAGCCCGACGACTGTGCGGCCGTATTGATCGAGGAACACCGGACCGCCCTCGACGCGCTCGTCCAGTGGTGGCACGCGGCGCCGGGCCCGTCGGACACGGCACGCCGTCTGGAGGGCGTCCTGCGGCTGATCGACGAGGCGGCCGACAGCACCGGACTGGACGGGCCGCCCCTGCGTCGCCTCCGTTCGGCCCTGGAACGGCGCGGTCCGACCGGCGCGCCGGCGGCGTCGGGCGGACCGGCGGCCGAGGCCGCGCCGCCGGCCGCGGAGATTCCGGCCGGCCTCGGCGCACTGTTCGCCCGGCCCGACGGATACGCACTGGCCGCGGGCGAAAGGCTCGGCGCGGCCGGCCGGGTGATCGCCCGCGGCTCGGGGACCAACGACTGGCGCCGCTGTCCGCCCGGCTTCGTCGACGCGGCCGAGGACGCGGTGTCCTGGACCGCCCGCGCGCTCGGCGCACGTCGGCGCGTCGAGGTCCAGGCGGTCGCGCACCCGGCGGCGCCCACCGCCGGAGCGACCCTCGTCGCGGAGGTCCACGTGGACGGCGGCGGCCCGCACCGCATCCCCCTCACCCGACAGGACGACGTGTGGACCGGTCACGCCGACCTGACCCCGCAGCTGTCGACCGGGGCGCTGTCACCGCGCGTCGAGGTCGGCGTCCTGCTGCCCGGGTTCGATCCCGGCCGCCCCGGCGACCGGGAGGCGGCGGCCGACCGTGATCGGCGGGAGGCCGTCCGCGCCCTGGTCCGCCGGCGGCTGACCGCCGCGGCGACCTCTCCCGCGACGCACGACCGGTCACCCCTCGACGCCTGCTCGGCTCCCTTCCTCGCCGAGACCGCCGCCGCTGCCACCGACGAGGACTACTGACGTGCCGGACCAGCCCCATCACCAGAACGAGCGGGACGAACGCCGGCAGGACGGCGGTGCGTCGGACGGGGACGAGCGGGGCGACGAGGCAGCGGTGAAGCGGCTTTACGGGGAGCCGTTCGACGCCGGCTTCGCCCTGGCCGAGGAGCATCGGCTGGCGGCCGACCTCACCGCCGCGTGCGCCGTGTACGACGGGTTGCTGGCCGCGGCCCAGTCCCTCGATGACTCGCCCGACGTGCGCTTCCTGCGGGCACACCTGCACGCCGACCTTGCGAGCGTCCGCCTCACCGCCACCGACCTGCCCGGGGCCGAGGACGCCGTCGGGCGCTCCCGTGGACTGCTCGACGGCGTCGCGTCCGTGCCGATGGGGCCACGCGGCCGTCAACTGTGGCTGGAGGTCTCGCTGAAGGCCCTGCTCGCCCAGGGCGACGTGCTGCGCAGGACCGGACGCCTGGACGAGGCACTGGAGTGCCTCGACGAGGCCGCGGCCACGCTGCACGAGTTCGACGATCCCGAAGGACTGCGCACCGAGGAACTCGGCCTGAACCGGGTCCTCGTGCTGATGGACCGGGGCGAGTGGGGGGCGGCCGAGGAGCATGCGGAGGTGTTGCTCTCCACCGTGCGGACGAGGGGGACGGAGACCGCGCCGCGGCTGCTGACGGCACTCGCCCTGATCTGCTCCTCGACCGGGCGCTTCGACCGGGCCGAGGACTGCCTCGCCCGCGCGGAGGAGCGCTACCGCGCCCTCGGCGACACCGGTGAGCAGCGGGCGATGCTCGCGCACCGGGCGTACCTGGCGATGGACCGGGGCGAACTCGACCTCGCCGAGCGGTTGTTCGCCGAGGCGTCCGCGTTCTTCGAGCAGAACCAGCGGCACGGCGACCTGGCGGCCTGCGAACAGGCGCGGGCCTTCCTCGCCGGCCGGCGCGGCGACATCACGCGCGCGGGGGCCCTGACGTCGGCGAGCCTGGCCCGCTTCGAACGGCTCGGCGCCTCGATCGCCGCGGCCGACACCATGCTCCTGGGCGCCCAACACGCCTACGACCGGGGCGACATCGCCGAGATGCAGCGGTTGGCCCAGGACGCCCGAGACGTGTACCAGGCCCGGGAGATGTACGAGCGCTGCGCTCAGGTCGACCTCATGCTCGCGACGACCCTCGAGGACGGCCTGAACCGTACGGACCACGGCGAGCACGAGAGGCGGTCCGTCGACACCGCCCTCTCCCTGGCTCTCCCCGCCGCGCTGGCCCTTCAGGCGGCCCGCTATGACTTCGTCACCGCCCACGCCCGTCACCAATGGCTGCAACTCGCCGACCAGGCGATGCAGTTGGTCTTCCGTCTCGCCGCACGTCGACAGGATCAGGGGCTGCTGTTCGAGCTGGTGGAGCAGCGCACCGCAGGCGCCTCCCTGGCGCTGGACCGTACGCCGCTGTCGGCGCCGGGCACAGAGCCTTCCCGAGCCGCCGGAGCCGACGGGGCAGTCTTCCCCCGGGCGGCCATGAAGTCGTACGGGCACGCCGGCGGCACGATGACGCTCGGCGGTGTGGCGTCGGAGGCCGCCGCGTCCGCGGGCCTGCGCGTCGCGCCGCCGCCGAAGGTGCGGATGGCGGCGCAGGGACCCGGCCGCGTCGCGCTGCAGGAGTACATCCAGGCGGCGGAGTCCCGCTATCACCGGCGGATCGTCGACGATCGGGAAGTCCCGTTCTGGATGACCGAAGACCTCACGAGCCGTCCGGTGGTGCAGATCCGGCTGGCCGACGCCGGCGATCTGTTCATGACCTGGACCTGGGCGGGCGGGGCCAGGGGGTTCGGCACCGGCCACGGCCCGGCCGAGGAAGTCGACCAGGCCGTAAGGGAGTTGACCGCCGCGCTGCCCGCGACGGGCGAGGGAGCGGAGGGGATGCGCCGTGCGCTCGGCTCGGGGGCGATGGCCCGGCACCGGACCGAACGCCGGCTGGCCCGGCTGCTGGCCGAGGCCCTGTGGCCGGAAGGCCTGACCGCGCAGATACGCCAGGTGTCGGCACGCGCGGGCCGCCCGCTGATACGGATCCAGCCGTCACCCCGGGTCGCCCAGGTGCCCTGGGAACTGCTCGCCGTCGACGGATCGAGTGATGTGCGGCTCATCGACCTGGCGGACGTCGTGACCACCGCGCCGACATCACTGAGGCGGCCGGATCCCACCGCCCGGCCGGCGCCGGACGGGGAGGCGCACACGGTAACCGAGGCCGGAGCCGAGGCCGGAGCGGACGAGGCAAGAGGCACGCCCGCGGACGCCGACACGGTCGTTCTCGTCCTGGACCCCCGGGTCCCCGGTTTCCGGGCCGACTCCCGGCTCGGCTCGGTCCTCGGACCGCCCGGCTCGGACCCGGAGCTGCTCGCGCTGGTCCGCAGCAGGCTGGACGCGAGCCCCGTCGCCCCGTCCGTCACCGCCCCGGCGGAGGCGTTCCGCCGCACCGACCTGGACCGGGACTGGCTGAGCGCCGTGCTCCGCAAGGGGGCACGCCGGCTCCTGTACGTCGGGCACGTCAGCGGCGCGCCGGTCGAAGGCGGTCAGAGCGAGGACGGCGCGCTTCATCTGTGCTGTGGCCCGCAGACCACCGGTCTGACCGAGACGGTCCGCACCCATCGTCCGCTCGCCGCCAAGGACCTGCTCCTGGGCACACTGCCGATGCGCGCCGACGGAGAGCCGGGGGCGCGGATCTGGCCCGCGCCGCCGCGGGTCGCTCTCATCGGCTGCGAGAGCGGCGCAGACCTCCGCTTCGCCGAGTCGTTCGGCCTGGCGACGGCAATGATCCACAACGGCGCGGAACTCGTCACCGCCACCCGCTGGACGCTGCCGACCAGCTTCGCGTTCCACCGGCTCGCCGGACTGCCCGAGTCCGTGCGGCCGCTGACCGAGGCGATCGTCGCCGTCGACGCCGCGCACGAAAGCCCCGACCCCGTCGCCCGGCTCGCCTCCTGGCAACGCGAGCGACTCGACCACTGGCGCGCCGAGGGCGGGATCGAGCACTCGCCGCTGCTCTGGGCGGCCATGACCTGCATCGTCGTCTGAGCCCCGCCGGCCCCCGCCGATCCGCCGGGCTCGGCGAGGGCCGCGGCGACGAGCGTCCGAGAGCCGAGCCGACAGGCGTCCGGCGGCGGGCTCACGCCGGCCGGGGCCTGCGCGGTGGCGTCATGGCCCAGCGGATGGTGCGGGTCAGGACCTGTCCGGCGGGCCGAACGGCGAACTGCTCGACGACCGGGACGCGGGGCAGCCACAGCATGCCGCGGGCCCAGTCCGGCAGCAGCGCGACGGCGTTCGCGGCCAGCCCCCCGTAGAGCGGCCGGACCGCGAGGGGCAGGGGAGGCTGGAACAGCAGGAAGCGGGCGGCGGCCCGCGCCTCGGGCGTCGCCGTGAGCTCCCGCCGGTAGGAGGTCAGGCGTTCGGACAGTGCGCGGCGGTCGCGTGGCGGGTCGCTCACGCCGAGAGCCTCGGCGACGCGCGCGGTGTCGGCGACGTACGCGTCGTAGCCGGCCGCGTCGAGCGGATCGGCGCCGTAGCGTTCGTGGGCGCGCAGGAAACTGTCCGTCTCGGCGGCGTGCACCCAGCCGAGCAGATGCGGATCGGCCGCGTGGTACGGCACGCCGTCGGACGTCGTCCCGCGGATGCGTTCGTGGATGCCGCGGACGTGGTCCACCGCCCGCTGGGCGTCCGCGGCGGTGCCGTAGGTCGTCACGGCGAGGAAGGTGCTGGTGCGCTGGAGCCGGCCCCACGGGTCGCCGCGGTAGCCGGAATGCCCGGCCACCGCGGCCATGGCGAGGGGGTGCAGGGACTGGAGCAGCAGTGCGCTCAGCCCGCCGATGAACATGGAGGCGTCGCCGTGGACGGTGCGGATCGGGCGCTCCGGCTCGAACCAGCGCGGTCCCGGGGTGTCGTGGATGCGGGCACGCGTCGTCGGTCCGTCGGGGCCGGCGACGCGGCGGAACAGGGCCTGCCCAAGGTGTTCGCGGACGGTGGTCAGCACGGTCGGCCTCCCCTCTCCTGCCGTCCAGTGTCCGCGACGCCCGCTCGAACGCGGAAACAGCGGGAGACCGCACCGACCGGTGCGCGCTCACGGCGGTCCGCGTGCGGCGACCGGGCACACTCCGCGCACCGTCGAGCACCTGGTGTGAAGCGAGGCGGTCGATCCGCAAGCGGACTACGACTGGTCCGCGCCCGGGATCCGTGGACGTATCGTCTCGACCTTCGGATCCGAGGCCTTGAGGTAGTCGGCGAGCTTCTTCGGCTGGTAGGCCGGGTCGGCGTCATGGCGTCGCAGGACGGTGTCCGAGACGAATTCGAAGCCGTCGACGGCCTCGCCGATGGGCCGCGGGACCGGCGGGAGCCACCGGTACAACCCGCTCCGCGAGTCGTGCAGAGTGCCCATCACGTCGGGCTCGACCGTGACGTCCGTGGAGTCGTCGGACGGTGTCGCTCCCGGCCGGGGCCCCTTGAACGCCGTGTCCTCGAACTTCAGGCCGCAGCGCGTCGCCTCGCCCACCATCCAGAGCAGTGGGATGTCGGACAGAGCCGGCTCCGCGTAGCCACCGCCGATGTCGCAGTGCACCCCCGTGAACCACACCTGCTTGAGCTCCTGGGGACTGCCGCCGCGCCGACGCAGTGCTTCCTCGTCGTCGCTGCCGGTCCGCTTGCTCCACAACGTGGGCGGGAACGGCGAGCGCTGCTCGTCGACGGCCAGCGCATGGAACGCACTCTGCACCCAACTGCTCAACGTGGTGTCGTGGAAAGCCCAGCGGCGGTTGAAGTGGTTCGCGCCCGCGGCGAGCCGGGGCGACGCCGGCATCGGGATGCCCAGAGCTCCGACGGTGTCCCATACCCCGATGAACCGGATGCCCGTCTCGTACGCGTAGGAACGCCGGAACAACGTGGACGCCGTGCTCGTCGGCTTCTCCGTCCGGCTGCGGTAGAGGGTCCAGGCCTCGCCGACCCGGTCCCTGTACTCCCGGCGCAGGATGCCGGAGTTGCGCACCAGACCGGCCAGACTGCGGGCGGTGAACGCGCCCCGGCTGAAGCCGAAGAAGTACAGCTGGTCCTCGGGTTCGTAGTTGTCGACGAGGAAACGGTAGGCGTCGACGACGTTGCGGGACAGTCCCACGCCGAGCGCGCCGCCGCGCAACCGCTCGCGCCGGTTCGTGCCGACACCGCTGTGGTAGTAGACGCGTTGCGTGATGTCCCCGTCCTGCGGGCGGACGGAGAGGGCGACCTTGGTGACGTTCGTCCGGCTGGGCTGGTCCGCGAAGTTCCATGTGCCGTCACAGCAGACGATCAGACGCTTGGCCATGGGATCCCTCCTGAAGGGGGAGCGTCCGGGCCGTACATCATGCGCGAGCACGGCCGCGCCGCCCGTCGCGGCGCGGAACCTCCCGATGCCGCAGCGCTGCTTCCCGGGCGCGTACTCTCCGACGCCGTAGCAGAGGCGGGGGGCCGCGCACCCCGTTCATTTCATGGTGGCACCGTCGTACCGGAACGGCCACTCCCCGCGGGCCGGCGAAGCGCCTGGCCGAAGCGTGCCCCTGCCACTCGCGGACATCTGGGTCGCCACTGTTGAAGACGGCGGGCGGGGGTAGTCGGATCCGGCAAGGTTCCCTCGTACGAAAGTGAAGCCCGTTCCATGGCCGAGACACGAGACGTCGTCGAACTCATTCTCCGGGACCACAGAAGAATGGAAGATCTCTTTCGTCTGATGCGCAGCGTCGAAGCCGACCGGGCGGCCGCGCTGCGGGAGTTCGCCGACCTGTTGATCGCCCACGCGCTGGCGGAAGAGGCGGAGGTATACCCCGCCCTCAAGCGCTACAAGAAGATCGACGACGAAGAGGTGGAGCACGGCGAGGAGGAACACGAGGAGGGCAACAAGGCGCTCCTCGAACTTCTGGAAGTCGACGAGGTCGGCTCCGAGGAGTGGGACGAGAAGCTCGAGGAGCTCGTGCAGGCCGTCACTCACCACGCCGACGAGGAGGAGCGCACGATCCTCAACGGGGCCCGTGAGAACGCCGCCATGGAACGCCGCGAGGAACTCGGCGTCGCGTTCCTTGAGGAGCGGGAGCGGCAGCTGAAGGCGGGCTGCGGCGATGTGGACAACGTGCGCCGCATCGTCCGCTCGTGACGGTGTGGCAGCGGGGAAGTATTTACGCGGCCTCCCTCAGGCGCGATCATGGGGTGACGTCCGACCCGGCCCAGGCCGGCCGGACGGCCTGTGACAGCGACGGGGGAGGGCTCGCGTATGACTCAGCAGCGGACCGACGGGGCGCGACCGGCCGACCCGGCCGGCGCTTATCTGGAGGCGCTCCGCGGACGGCTGGCGTCCGACGGATGCGAGGTGATCGCGTCCGCCTGGCGTGACTGCCCCGTGGTGATCGGCACCCGGTCGGACCGCAAGGCGCGGTGGTTCGGCACCAAGGCGGAACTGTTCGTCTTCGCCGCCGCCGCGCCCGCGGTGGACGAAGCGTCGATGGCACAGTTCACGGGGTGGGCCATGGACTACGCGAAGAGCATCCGCAGCGGCCTGGCCGGCGCGCGCAACGCCGCGATGGTCCTGCCCGCCCTGGTCAGCGGCGCCGTCCAGCCGGCCGCGCGGACCTGGGTCGCGGCGGACGCCCGGATCCTCGGGACGTCCGTGATCGGCCGGCCCCTCACGGTGGAGACCGCGGGCTCGGGGGTCAGCCGGGTCACCATGTACCGGGGCAGGGTCGTGTACGGCGGGATGTTCAGCAGCCATGTCCTGGACAAGGCGGCCTTGTACTTCACCTGACGCCCCGAGCCGGGTGGCGATCCGCCTCGCGGACCGTCGCCCGCGCCGCGGGCCGACTCCCGCGCGTCCGGGCGGACCGGTGCCGTGCCCTCCGGGTCACACGTGGGACAGGGCAAAAGACACGAGGAAGCCGCTCACGGTGATCAGGCCGATGGCCAGATGGGCGTCCTCGAAGGCCTCGGGGATCATCGTGTCCGCGATCATGGCGAGAATGGCTCCCGCGGCCACGGCCGTCACAGCGGCGATCACCGCGGGGGAGAAGGCGCCGACGACCGTGTAGCCGAGGACGGCCGACACCGTGCTCGCGGCGGCGATGGCTCCCCAGACACCGAAGACGTACGCGGCGCTCCGTCCGGCCTTCTTCATGCCCGCCGAACTCGACAGCCCCTCGGGGACGTTGCTGATGAACACCGCTGCCACGGTCACCAGGCTCACCGCGCCGCCGTCGAGCAGACCGACGCCGATGACCGCGGACTCGGGCACCCCGTCGAGGAGCGCACCCAACGCGAGCGCCGCCCCGGAGCCGCCCTGCTCCGCCTCCGACGGCTGCGCCTGGGTGCGCTCGGCTCCTGAGCGCTTACGGTGCCGGGCGCCCCGGCGGGCCAGCCACACGTTGCCCCCGGTATAGGCCATGGCGCCGACGAGTGTGCCGAGGGCGGTCGGAGCGAGCCCCGCCTCGTCGTAGGCCTCCCCGACCAGCTCGAAGGAGACCGCCGAGATCAGCACTCCGGCGCCGAACGCCATCACGGTCGCGATCACCTTCTGCGGCACCCGGATCCCGTATCCCAGCGCCGCGCCCAGCAGAAGCGCCGAGCCCGCCACGAATCCCCACAGTCCTGCCTGCACTGCTTCCGTCATGTCATCGCGTCTACCCCATGTCGGTGTGGATCAACGAGGACCGAAGGCCCGCACGCGCGGGCGGCCGACCGGGCCCACACCCTCGGACGGGCCGCGCGACAGCCGCCCCCGTCACCTGCTCGGGCACACGACGCGCCGCGACCGGCGCAATAGTCGGATAACCCCGGCGTCGGCGGGGTAGAACGGAGCCGGGTGCCTCCCGCTCACGGGCAGGCCCCGTACACGGACCAGCCGGGACCCCCGGCGAGAACTGAAGGACAAGCAGCATGGCCAGCGGCACCGTGAAGTGGTTCAACTCCGAAAAGGGCTTCGGATTCATCGCCCAGGACGGCGGCGGACCGGATGTCTTCGCCCACTACTCCAACATCTCCGGCAACGGCTACCGGGAACTGGTGGAGGGAGAGCCGGTCACCTTCGACGTGACCCAGGGCCAGAAGGGACCTCAGGCCGAGAACATCGTCCGCGGCTGACACCGCCGCACGGCCCCGCACCGTCCCGCCGACGCCACCGTGTAGAGTGGCATCACCGACGCGGGGTGGAGCAGCTCGGTAGCTCGCTGGGCTCATAACCCAGAGGTCGCAGGTTCAAATCCTGTCCCCGCTACGAGAAGAAGGGGCCCGGCACATCGCCGGGCCCCTTCGCCTTTGCGTCATGGGAGTCCGTGATCCGAGGCACGGCCGGTGGGGCGGCGCCGGGTACGCCGACGGCTCCCGCCCCGCGAGCAGGGGGGAGCCGGTCACGCGCCACGAGCGCGTACGTCATAGGCAGGTCACGCGTGGCGGTGCGAGTGACGGTTGCCGGTGACGAGGCGGTAGAGGGCGAGCAGGATGAAGGAGCCGACGATCGCGGCGATCCAGGTGGAGAGGTCGAAGAACCCGTCGATGGAGTCGACGCCGAAGATCACCTTGCCGAGCCAGCCGCCCAGCAGTCCGCCGACGATGCCGATGAGCATGGTGACGATGATGCCGCCGGGGTCCTTGCCCGGCATCAAGGCCTTGGCGATGGCGCCGGCGAGCAGGCCGATGACAATCCACGCGATGATGCCCATGATGCGTCTCCGCTTCCTCGTATAAGGACAGTGTTAGCTTCTCGTGTGCACCGTCCGCGCCCGGACAAACGTCTCTGTGCAGATTCCTTGTGAGGGTCTTTCACTCGCTCCCTCGGCGCCCCTGGGCCGATCGGCCCAGACGCGGCGCGCCTCATCCGCACGCGTGGCCGAACGTGCAGGATCGGTGAAGCGGCCGCCCCGGAAGGGGGCGCCGCCCGGCACCGTCCATCGCGCGTAAAGAGGCTCGGCCATGGAACCGTTCGACTCCCCGCCGCTTCGGCCCCTCGCCGGCCGGGTTCCGAGTCTCGGCGGGGCCCGTGCCCTGGGCGTCCCGCCGCTCGCGACGTGAGCGCCGCCGAGCGCGGGGACGCGCCGCACGCCGGGCGCTACGGCGAGAGCGTCTTCCGCCCTGAACAGGCGGGCGAGGACGAGCGCATCGACTTCGGCGCGCTCGCCTACGACGACATCACCATGGCGCGGCTGCGGGCGCTCGGCGTCGGCCCGGGGTGGGACTGCCTCGACGTGGGCGCCGGCACGGGCACGGTCTCCCGCCGGTTGCTGGAGGAGGCCGGGGTGGCGAGCGTGCTCGCCGTGGACCGGGACGTGCGCTTCCTGGAGGCGCGTCGCATCCCCGGACTCCGTGTGCTGGAGGCCGACGTCACCGCCCCGGGTGCGGTCCCCGGCCGGTTCCGGCTCGTCCACGCCCGGTTCGTGCTGATGCATCTGCCCGAGCACGAGCGACTGATCTGCGCGCTCGCCGAACTCGTCGCGCCCGGGGGCGTGCTGGTGCTCAGCGACGCGGTCGACCTGACGAACGAGCGGACGCCCGCCACCCCGTACAGCGCGGCGATGCGGGCGATGTGGCAGGGGCTGCGGGCCACCATCGGCACCGATGTCACCTGGGTGCCGTCCTGTCCGCACCTGTTGCGCGACGCGGGGCTCGTGTCCGTCGCCGCCGAGGTCCATGTGCCGCCGCTGCTGCCGGGCGGTCCGCTCAGCCGCTTCTGGGCGGACACGTGGGAGCGGAGCAGAGCGGCGATGCTGGCCACCGGCCTGGTCGACGACGCCGGCGTCGACGCGGCGGTGCGGTACCTGGGCTCCGACGAATGCGCCGCGCTGTCGGCCGGCATGCTGACCGCGTGGGGACACAGACCCGAGGAGGACTCGCCCTGACCGTCCCGAACAGCAGCGGCACGGGCCGGACTCACCGCTGGGCCTCGGGACCGTCGCGCAGCGCCTGGTGCACCGACCACACGACGGCCACCAGCGGTACGGCGACCACGGCGCCGATGACCCCCGCCGCGACCGCTCCGCCGACGACCGCCAGCGCGACCACCACCGGATGCAGCCGGACCGCCCAGCTCATCACGAGGGGATGCAGCAGGTGGCCCTCGATCTGACCGATGACCACGATCAGGGCCACGACCAGCAGTGCGATGAGGGGCCCCTTCGACGCGAGGGCGACGACGGCCGCGACCGCCAGGGCGATCGGCGAGCCGATCAGCGGAACGAACGCGGCCAGGAACTCCAGCAACGCCAACGGGACGGCCAGCGGCACACCGAGGGCGAACAGCGCGACGCCCACGAGGACCGCGTTGATCACGGCCACCAGCAGGATGCCGTGCGTGTAGCCGGTGAAGGTCCGCCAGGCGGCCCGGCCCATGACGGTGAACCGCCGCCGTGCTCCGTAGGGCAGCTGGTCGCACACCCACCTCCACTGCCGGTCGCCGGAGTGCGTGAAGAAGACCCCGCAGAACAGGGCGAGGGCGAGCACGGTCAGCACCTCGACCAGGCGGCTCGCCCCGCTGAGCGCCGTACTGATGAGGGTGGAGCGGTGACTCGACAGGAGATCGCCGATCCGGGACCGGAGATCGTCGAACGCGTTCGGAGGAAGCCGGAAGGGAGCGTCCTCCAGCTGCCGCTCGATACGGTCGATGCCCGCCACGAACTCCTTCTCCAGCCCGCTTCGCTGATCGGCCGCGGTCTCGCCGACCAGCGTCAGCACGCCGAGGACGAGGACGACTCCGCCGATGAACGCCGTGGCCACCGCGAGCGGCCGGGGCATGAGCCGGGCGAGGAGGCCGACCACGGGGCGGAGCACGGCGGTGATGACGAGGCCGAGGAAGACGGCGACGGCGATCCGGTGGAACTGTCCGAGCACGGAGAAGGCGACGCGGACGACGACGCCGACGGCGATGATCCTCCATGCGTACGCGGCCGCGGTCCGCAGCGGACCCGGAACGCGCGGCCCTTCGCCGCTGCGCCGCTCCGGCGGCGCGGCGGGCTGATCGGGGGGTGAGGACATCTCATGCCCGTACCACGCGTCGCCCGCCGGATCGCGGTGGCGGCCCGGAGTTCCCCCGAAGGCCGTACGGCCGGGTGGAAGGGCCGGCGACCGGCCCGAACGGTGTTCCGTGTGATTGGCCCGGCGGCCACGCGGAGCCGGCCGGGGCCGATCGCGTCGTGGACGGCCTGCGGGACCGGCGTCCGGGGCGGCGGCGGCCGCGGGCGTTGGTAGCGTCGCCCTGTGCCGTGCCGGCCGGTACGGTGTGCCGCTCGACCGAGAGAGACCTCATGTCCCCGACGATCCGCAGGGCCGTGATCCCTGCCGCCGGACTGGGCTCCCGTCTGCTGCCCCTGACGAAGGCGACCCCCAAGGAGATGCTCCCGGTCGGCGACAAGCCGGTCATCGAGCACACCGTGCGCGAGCTGGTGGATTCCGGGATCACCGACATCACCATCGTCGTCTCCGGCGGCAAGAGCCTCATCCAGGACCACTTCCGGCCCAACCCCGCCCTCGTCGCCCAGCTTCGCGCGGACGGCAAGACGGCCTACGCGGACGCCGTGGAAGAGGTCGCCGAGCTCGCCCGGCAGGGCCACATCACCTACCTCGACCAGCACGGCCCGTACGGCAACGGGACGCCCGTCCTGAACGCCGCCCGTGCCTTCGGCGACGAGCCCGTCCTGGTGCTGTGGCCCGACGACGTCTTCGTGGCGGAGGTGCCCCGCGCCCAACAGCTGATCCGAGCCTATGAACTGACGGGGTGTCCGGTCCTGGCCCTGCTGCCGATGGACCCGGGCGACTCGCAGCGTTACGGCGTGCCCATCGTCAAGGAGGACCTCGGCGGCGGCACCCTGCGCATCACCGGCCTGGTCGAGAAGCCCCGGCCCGCCGACGCCCCGTCGTCGTACGCGGCCATCGGCGGCTACGTCGTCACCCCCGGCATCATCGACGAACTGCGGGAGCAGACCCGCCGCTGGTACGAGCACCGGACCGGCGAGGTCTACCTGACCGACGCGATCAACGCCTACGCCGCCACCCGCGCGGTGTACGGGCAGGTCATCCAGGGGCGCTGGTACGACACCGGCAACCCGGCCGACTACCTCGTCGCGCAGATGGCGTTCGCCCTCGCCCATCCCGAGTACGGGCCGGTCCTGCGGGGTCTGGTCGACGGGCTCGACGCCGACCGCGCCGCGGACCGCCGGCCGGAGACGGACTCCTGATCTGCGGTTTCCCGGCCGGGGCCGCCCGCTCGCGGCGAGCGGCCCGAGGACGGCCGACGGGCAGACCCGCGATCAGGCGGTGAGCGCCTGTTCGACGGTGCTGTGGCAGGAGAGCACCTCGTCGAGGCCGACGAGCTGGACGACCCGCGCCACCGATTCCTGGGCGGCGGCCAGACGCAGCCACCCCTCGGCGGCACTCACCTGCTGGTGTACCTGGACGAACACGTTGATGCCGCTGGAGTCCAGGAAGGTCACGCCACTGAGGTCCGCCACGATCCGGCGCCCCTGATCGCCGTTCCGGGACAGCAGTGCCTCGCTCAGCGCGTCCTTGACGTCATGGTCGATCTCACCGCGCAGGATCACGACACGGATGTCGCCGACGCTGGCGTGTTCGACGGACAGCCGGTCGGATCGGCCCGTTTCCTGGTTGTCAGTCACCGTTTCCTCAATCGCACCTAGGCTGCCGGGGGCAGCGTCTGTGAGAGCAATTCTGCCGCACGGTGCCGGCCGCACGCTCCCAACCGGCTGTGCCGAAGAACACGGCCCGTGACATGCATGACAACGTGGTGGGTACACGCACACCCGTGAGTGGGGAGCAGAAGGACGATGCCTGGTGGAATCGCGATCCGACGACGAGGACGGCACGGGCTTCGGAGCCGACCTGATCGAGGCGGGGTACGCCCTGGCCGGAGGTGACGGGTGCATCGCTCAGGCCCGCCGCGATGCCGCCGACTTCCTCACCCGGGCCCGTGACGAACGCGGTGTGGACGTCTCCTCGCGCGCGATGGATCTGACCCAGCTGGTGGTCAGCGAGCTGGTCACCAACGTCCGCAAGTACGCGCCGGGACCGGCGCGGATGCAGCTGCGCGTCACCGGAGCCATGGTGGAGGTCGTGGTCCGGGACAGCGATCCCACCGTGCCGGCGGTGGGGGCCGCAGACCCCGGCCGGATCGGCCAGCACGGCCTCGAGATCGTCCAGGCCGTCGCCCACGACCTCGCCGTCGAGCGGCAGCCGGACGGCAAACGCGTCATCGCCCGCATCGTCCTCGCGGACCCGCCCGGCGGTGGCGCCGCGCCCCGCCGCCCTTCGTGACGACCGCCTGGCGCGCACCGAGTGCGGAGCGGACCTCACCGAGGGATCCCGCCACCGCCACCACCACGGCCACCGTCGCGGCCATGGACGGCGACGCCGATCCGCAGCGCTCGTGCATGGAGGTCAGCGGGGCCGCGCGAGCTGTTCCACTCGGTCGTGGAGGCGTTCGACGTGCTGTTCGGACTCCGGCTTCATCAGGACGCTGCGGAGAATGCGCGCGCCGTCGACGTCCGCGATGATCCCGGGGTGGCGGACCGCGAACGCCTCACGACCGGCTTTGAGGGTGCTGAGGAACACCGGATCGCCGTCGTTCATCCCGGCGGTCAGCACCCGCGCGGACGCGGTGTCCACGGCGGAGAGGGTGGCCGGGTCCACGGCAGGGAAGTATCCGACGATGTCCAACTCAGGGCGCTGGTAGAGCTCCAGCACGTCGGACTGTGAGATCAGGTCGGCCCATCGCAGTGCGGCCCGGCGGCCGGCCGCCAGCACGCGGCCGAGACCGGCGGGGGTGGGCGGGATGAGGCGGAAGGTGAGCCACAGCGCCGCGGCAGCGGCGCCCGCCCGGGAGCACTCCAGGCTGATCTCGCCGAGGTGGAGCTCGGTGGAGGTGAAATAGGTGTACGGCGAGTCGTGCAGGTAGAAGCGCCCCACCTCGGGATCGCGGAAGAGGACGGCCCCGCAGCCATAGGGCTGGAGCCCGTGCTTGTGCGGGTCGACGACGATCGAGTCGCACCGGGCGATCGCCCGCCAGGGCTCGGGCGGGAGCCCCTCGGGGCCGTCGGCGCCGGCGAGCAGGGTGAAGAAGCCCCCGTAGGCGGCGTCGACATGGAGGCGCACGCCGTAGCGGTCTCTCAGGGCGAGCGCGCGGTCGATCGGGTCGACGGCGCCGAGGCCGGTGGTCCCCGCGGTGAGGACGACGGTGCCGACGTCTCCGCCGCGAAGGACGTCCTCCAGGGCGTCCAGGTCCATGCGGCCCCCATCGTCGGCGGGGACCGGGTGACCCTTCATTCCGAGGACGTGGCACATGCGGCCGTGGGTGTAGTGGGCTTCGGCGCTGTAGGCGACTCCTCGGCCGGGGTGGAGTTCCCGGGCGACGAAGAGGGCTTCGAGGTTGGCGATCGTGCCGCTGGTGGTGAGATGGCCGAGGTGGGTGTCGTATCCGAACATGGCGGCGAGCTGCGCGACGGCCTCGCGCTCCATCGCCGCGGTGGCCGGCCCGCCGTCCAGGGCGTGGTTGTTGGGGTTGATCAGCATGGTGGTGAGGTGGCCGACCACTGCGGCGGGATGCGGGGGCTTGAGCATCTGGCCCGCGTAGTGGGGGTGGAAGAAGGGGTAGTTGTCCTTCGTCAGCCGGCCGGTGAGCTCCTCGAAGGCGGAGGCGAAGCGCTCGTCGTCCACGTGCAGGGACGGGTGCGGCTCGTACGGGCCGTAGGTGTCGGCCCACTCCTGTATGGCCTGTGCGGCCCGGCCGAGCCAGTGCTGCAGGTCCATGGACACGTCCCCTTCCTTCGGTTTCCGCGACTGCCGCGGCGTGGTGGCGCCCATCCTAGGTTTTTGCTGACTGCTCAGCAATTGACTGCTCAGCAATTGAGACATCGGTAGGTGACCAGGCAGTAAAGTCGGGGGAGTGGAGGATCTTTGCCGGGGGCCTTCGGCAGGAGAGGACGTCAACAGGTGGATACGGCCGATCGGCCGGGCGACGAGGCCGCCCGCGCCGCCAACAGCACGCTGGTGCACGACTTCGGGCTGCTGATCAAGGCCGCCACCCGGCTGGAACACCGGATCGACAGCGCCCTCAGGCGGGAATGCGGGATCAGCCACACGATGTTCGAGGTCCTCATCAGGCTCTGTCGCCGGCCGGGCGAAGAGGTCACCCAGCGCGTGCTCGCCGACGACCTGACGCTGACCAGCAGCGGCGTCACGCGACTGATCGACCGCATGGAAGAAGCCGCCGTGGCCCGCCGTGTGCCGTCGCCCGAGGACCGTCGCAGCGTGCTGGTCGAGGTCACCGACCACGGTCGCTCCGTCTTCCTGCGGGCCGCCGAGGTGCACTCGCAGGTCGTCGAGCGCTACTTCGTCACACCGGTCACCCCGGAGGACTACCCGCGACTGACCGGCTCACTCGGCAGGATCCACCAGGCGCTGCGCGACGACTGAGGGGTGCGCGACCCGCCGCGGTGTGTCAGCGGTCGAACTTCCAGGTGACCCGCGGCTTCGCAGGGTCCCCCTCGACGTCGATCACGCGGACGGGAATGGAGATCCGTCCGCCGTCGGACCGTGCCGTACACGTCTCTGCCGCACCGACCACCGCCTTGAGATGGGACGGGCAGGAGACGTCGTGGATCTCCCGTCCGAGCCAGGGAAGCGGGTGGTACCAGCCCTGAATGCGCGCCTCCAGGATGGTGTGGGCGACCGCCAGACGACCGTCCGCCTTCACGTAGAGCCCCTGGGCGACGGGGTCCACCGTGGTGTGCTGCAGATCCTTGGCGGCGCAGAGCCATGTGACGACACCGGTCACGGCGGCCACGGTGACCGCACCGCCGACGGCGCCGACGAGGAAACCGCGCTGCATCTCGTACTCCCGGGCTCGGGTTCTGGACCTGCGGACAACCTTGATCGAGTGGAGCAGGTGGCTCCACTCTCGCCCACGGACACGGGTGTGCGCCTCGACCATACGGCCGATCCCCGGCCCGGCCCCGCCGCCCTTCCTCGGCCGATCAGCCGATCGTCCGGCCCCTCGGCACGACGGCGACGCCGGGCCGAAGCCGCGGACGCTCCATCTCGTCCCGCGGGTCCACGCCGAGCGGCCCAAGGTCCGGCAGCAGTGGGCCGGCGTGGCCGCGGAGCCCCACGGCGCCGCCGCATGACGCCGCCGACCAGGCGTTTCCCACGGCACGGGCAACGGGACAACCCCGGGAAACGCCTGGCCGTCCCGGGCTCCTGACGACAACGTGAGCACCGTCGATCTCCAGGGAGCGCCGTCGCACGATGCGTCGGCCCCGGGGCCGAACTCACGTAGGGAACTGGGCCAGTGATCAGTTGGAATCGTGTTTCGTCCGCCGCACGGCGGTCCGTCGGCGGCAGGGTCCTGTCCACGGCTGCGGCCGCGGCACTGCTCGCCGGCGGCATGACGCTCCTCGGGCCCGCGGGCTCGGCGCAGGCCGCGGCGTCGGACTGCGAGGGCGGCAGGAACGGGTTCATCGACATCTCCGACAACGCCTACGACACCACCGCCCGCCAGGTGACGCTGTGGAGCGAGGGCATCAACATCAGTCTGCAGTACGGCAACATCCGCGGCGTCCAGCGCGGTTGGGCTCTCATCGCGGGTGACGTGCAGCCGGGCAACCAGGTGTGGCTGGACTGGACCCGGGACGGTGGCCGGACCTGGATCCAGTGCGGGCCGTTCGCCTCGCGAGGCGGCGAGAACAAGACGAGCGCGGCCCAGCGGACCAGCACGGACGCCAACTGGAAGTTCCGCGCGTGCGGTTCGACCCGGTCCGGCATCCACTGCACGGACCCGTGGTGGTAGTCCGACCCCGGTCCGCGCACCCGCACCCCCGCCCGCGCCCCTGTGCGGCTCCGCACGACCTCCGTCCGACAACCGTGACGACGAAATCCCTCTGGAGATGCGCATGAACAAGTCACGCACCGTGCTCGCGCTCGCGACGGCCGCCCTCGTGGTGGCGCTGGGCAGTCCCGCCGTCGCCGCGCCTGCCCCCGTCGCCGGCAAGGGTCCCGGGCCGGCCCACTGCGTCCTCGTCCTCGACGAGGTGAAGCCCGGCGAGAGCACCTCCCACGTCAGTCTGCACCAGTGCTTCAAGGGTCCCGACGCCTCCGCCCGGGCCGCGGCGGCCGTACCGCGAGCGGCGGCGCAGACGGAGCTGATGACCTGGGCCGAGCACGCCGACTGGGGCGGCGCGTACACGAAGGTCTACGGCAACGCCGGGCCCTGTGACGCGGCGGGCTACAGCTTCAGCCCGAACAGCTGGTGGTCGACGCACCTGTCGTCGCTCCTCGTCGACGGTGGATGCACCAAGGCCTTCCTCAGCGGCCCGAGGGGCAACGGCACGTTCGGCCGCTCCGTGTCCTACGTCGGCGACACGCTCAACGACGCGGTGACGTACGTCAAGATCTGGCGCGGCTGACCGGGCCGGCACGGGGCGGAACCGGTCGGATCAGGGGTTTCCCGGTCGTCGCGCCAAGAGGCAACGGGAAACCCCTGGTCCCGGCCGCCCGCTGAGGCCACGGTGAGGCCAGTTCCGCCCCTGAGCCACACGGGGGCCTGATCGAAACGCGGTCCGGACTGTGGGCGCCACGACACGTGGCACGGCCGCGAGAGGAGAACCGGATGAGAACACTGCGCCGGGGAGCGGGGCTGGTCGCCGTGATGGTGACCGCCCTTCTCCTGGCCCTGCTTCCGACGACCGCGGCCCAGGCGGCCGGTACGGGGGAGCAGAACTGGTGCGCCGTGCAGGGCATCGCCTCGCCCGAGGCGAACCGTGTCATCGACGCGGCCTGCGCGGAATGGCGCGCGCGGACGGTGTACACGTGGGGCGGAGGCCATGGACCGGCGCCCGGCCAGAGCTACGGCACCTGGGACCTCAGCAGCCCGAGCCACTTCGAGGAGACCGCGCTCGACCCCCAGACCCGCGGGTTCGACTGCTCGGGCTTCGCGCGCTGGGCCTGGTCCAGGGCCGCGGGGCACGACATCCTCGGCGGCGGGACGGCCTGGGAGATGTATGTCAACGCGGGGCGGACGTACAAGCAGGTCAAAGGCGCCGGCGGAGGCAAGCCGGCCGTGTCCGACATGGAGCCCGGCGACCTGGTGTACACAGCGGTCGGCGGTCAGGTGCAGGACATCACCCACATGATGATCTACCTCGGGGGCGGCTATGTCGTCGAGGCGTACCAGTCGCAGCTGCCGATCCGCGTGATCGACATCAACTCCCGCATCAGCAATAACCGTCTGGTCGGGGTGACGCGGATGCCGCAGGGCAGCCCGTTCACGGAACCCACGGGCTACGACGGCACGCTCCAGGTGACCTGGGGCACGGACGTCGCCGTGCGCCAGCACCCCAACCGCTCGGCCGGTCAGGTGACCCGGCTGTCCGGATCGGACATCGTGTACGCCAAGTGCCAGCAGCGCGGGGAGCGCGTCACCGCGGAGGGCTACACCAACGACGCCTGGACGTATCTGTCCAACCGCGGAGGCTGGATCAGCAACATCTTCCTCAGGGGACCGGCCTGGCTGCCCGAGGTGCCCACCTGCTCAGGGTCCGACCACGACTCGCAGATCGGCCCCGGCGGCGGTGGAAACGCCGGCCAGGGCGGCGCGTACGGCACGTGGGGCACGGACGTGGCGCTCCGCTCCCAGCCGTCCACCGTCAACGGAACGACGGTCGCCCGGCTGGCCGGCCCCACCTCGGTCGCCGTCAGCTGCCAGATGCACGCCCAGAGCGTGACGTCGGAGGGCTACACCAACGACGCCTGGTCCTACCTGCCGCAGTACGGCGCCTGGATCACCAACATCTACATGAAGGGCGACGCCTGGCTCGCCGGGGTCCCGGCCTGCGACGGCAGGGGCACCGCGACCCCCGTCGGCACGCACGCCTACAGCACATGGGGCACCGGGGTGGCGATCCGCAGCACGCCCTCCGGTGGCGCGGGCGTCGTGACCCGGCTCTCCGGTCCGACCGGAGTGGCGGTCTCCTGCCAGAAGCACGCCGAGAGCGTGACGGCCGAGGGATACACCAACGACGCCTGGTCGTACCTGCCCGAGTACCAGGGCTGGGTCAGCAACATCTACATGAAAGGCGACGCGTGGCTGGACGGCGTCCGGAACTGCGTGATTCCGGGCATCAGTTGACGGGTCCCGTCGGCTGATCCCACATCCACCGCCCCGGTAGGCAGGCTCACGGGGGGCCCGCGTACCGGGGCGGTTTCCCGAACCGGCCGCAGTCCTCATCTGCCGCTCGCCGACCGGTCTTTGTGACACTCGTCACTTCCCGTCATGCCTCAGATCCCCCGTTCCCGTCCGGGCTTAGCATCCCCCAGACACACGGTCGCCGACCTGACCAGTCGGCGTCAGAAACGGCGCTCCGCGCGCCGTTGGCCTCGGGGGCACACCACTCATGGACCACAAGGACGGCGGGTCGGCGCACCCGCCGACCGCCGCTCGACGGCGGCCGCAGCAACCGTCGTTCGGCGTCGCGCTTCGCGAACTGCGCCTGGAACGCGGCCTGTCACTGGCCGACCTGGCGCGGATCACGCACTACAGCAAGGGCTATCTGAGCAAGATCGAGAACGGCAGGAAGCCGGTCAACGGCGATGTCGCGCGGTTGTGCGACGACGCTCTGGCGGCCGACGGCGCGCTGCTCGCCCTGCTGCCGCCGGCCCTGCGCGATGAGCCGTCGGGGCAGGGCGACGGCGAGAGCTGTCCGTACCCGGGCCTGTCGCCCTTCGGTCCGCTCGACGCCGGGCGGTTCTTCGGGCGGGAACAGGCGGTCGCCGCGCTCCTTCAGCGCATCGCCCAGAGGTTCGGCCGAGGGCCGGTGGCCGTCGTCGCGCTCTCCGGGTCGGGCAAGTCATCGTTGCTGGGCGCGGGCCTCGTCCCCGCCCTCGCGGACGGCGGGCTCGGCGCCGGTCCCGTCGGGCCCCTCCCCGTCGACGTCCACCGCGTGCCGCCCGCCGACGCGGACGCCGAAGCCGGCGCCGGCGCGGACGCTCCGATCGTGATGTGCACCCCCACGGCACGTCCGCTGCCCGCTCTCCTGCACGCGCTGCGCGCCGCACTGCCCGCCGGAGTCCTCGACCACCTCCACGACGACGGCCCGCCCGGCGAGCGGGCCGACCGGCTCGTGGCGGCCCTGCGCTCCTGGGCCGTCGCCGCGCGGCGACCCCGCGGCTGTGTCGTCATCGTCGACCAGTTCGAGGAGGTCTTCACCCTCTGCGACGACGAGAGGGAACGCGGAGCCTATGTCACGGCGCTCGCCGCACTCGCCGGCGGCGGCGACGGACCCGAGGCGGGCGGACCGGCGTTCACCGTGGTTCTCGGGGTGCGCGCAGACGTCACCGGACGCTGCCTGGAGTACCCGCCCCTGGTCCCGGTGGTCAGCGACGGGCTGTTCGCGCTGGGCGCGATGACCACCGACGAACTGCGGGAGTGCATCGTCCGTCCGGCCACGGCGACGGGCACCTCCCTGGAGCCGGGACTGGTCGAGCTGCTGCTGCGCGACCTGGGCGCGGCCGACACGCCGGGCGCCGGGGGCAGCGGCCCGGACCCGGCCGTCCCGATCGGCCGGCCCGGCGTCCTCCCGTTGCTCGGACACGCCCTGCGGGAGACCTGGCAGCGGCGCACCGACTCCACCATGACCGTGGCCGGCTATCTGGCGACGGGCGGGATCCACGGCTCCGTCGCCGCCGCGGCCGAGGACCTCTTCGCCGCCCTGTCACCGGTCCGGCAGGACGCCGCCCGCAGGCTGCTGCTGCGGCTGGTGCGCGTCGGCGAGGACAACGAGGCCTCCCGCCGGCCGCGCACCACGACCGAACTGCTCGACGGGCTGCGCGACCCGGCCGCCGCGCGGGCCACGCTCGACGCACTGGTGACGGCCCGTCTGCTGACGGTGGACGCCGACCGTGTGGAGATCGTGCACGAGGCCCTGCTGCGGGTGTGGCCCAGACTGCGCACCTGGGTCAGGACGACGCGCGCCGATCTGCTCCTGCACCAGCAACTGGGCGCCGCCGCCCGCGAATGGGACCGCGAGAACCGCGACCCGAGTCTGCTCTACCGCGGCGCCCGGCTGACGGCGGCCCGGGAGTGGGCAGCCGGTCCCAGCGGCCGGGACAGCGTGCCGACGCCCGTGGAGGCCGACTTCCTGCGCGCCTCCGACCACGAGGAGGACCTGCGCCGCCGCCTGGCGCGACGCCGGGTGCGCCAGCAGCGGACGGGGGTCGTCGTGCTGACCGTCCTGCTCGCGCTGGCCCTCCTGGCCGGCGCGACGGTCTTCGAGCAGCGCACCTCCGCGGACGAACAGCGCAGGACGGCACTGTCGCAGGCCATGGCGGCCAGTTCCGCGCAACTCGCGTTCGGGCGGCCGGAGGCCTCGATGCTGCTGGCGGAGTCCGCCTATCGCACCTCGCGGACCACGGAGGCGCGCAGCGCTCTGCTCAGCACGCAGGCCAACGCATTCGCGGGCCGGCTCACCGGGCACCGTGGAGCGGTGAACAGCGTCGTCTTCGGCCCCGGCCGGCGGCTGCTGGCCTCGGCCAGCTCCGACGGCACCGTGCGGCTGTGGGACGTCGCCGCCCGACGGGCCGTGGGGGAGCTCACCGGTCATCACGGGCCCGTGCGGTCCGTGTCCTTCTCGCCGGACGGGCGCACCCTGGCCTCGGCCAGTTCGGACGCGACGATCCGGCTCTGGTCGGTGTCCGAGCGGCGTCGGATCGCCGTCCTGACGGGACACCGCGGCCCCGTCCGCGCCGTGAGCTTCTCGCCCGACGGCCGCACGGTGGCCTCCGCAGGCCAGGACGGCACCGTGCGCCTGTGGGACACCCGCACCCACCGTGAGACCGGGCGGCTGCCGGGGCACTCCGGCGACGTCCTCGCGCTGGCCTACGCCCCCGACGGCTCCCGCCTGGCCAGCGCGGGCTCCGACCGCACCGTACGGCTGTGGAATCCGCACACCCTCCGCAACGTCGGCGTCCTGAGCGGCCACAGCGGCGATGTCCTCGCCGTGGCGTTCAGCCCCGACGGCCGGGTGCTCGCCACCGGCGGCGCCGACCGCACCGTACGGCTGTGGGACCCCGCAACCCACCGGCAGACCGGCCTTCTCGCGGGGCACGACGACGACGTGAACGGCCTCGCCTTCGGACCCGGCGGCCACACGGTGGTCTCCGCGGGGGGCGACGGCACCATCGTCCGCTGGGACGTCCACACCCGCCGCGCGGTCGACTCCTTCTCGGGGCACACGGACTACGTGATGGCCGTCGCCGTCGCGGAGAAGGGCGACCTGCTGGCCACCGCCGGCTTCGACGGGACCGTGGCCCTGTGGGATCTCACCGGCCACACCCTCAGCGTCTACCCGGTCAGCGAACTGTGGAAGGCCGCCTTCAGCCCGGACGGCCGGATGCTCGCCTCCGCGGCGACGGACGGCGCCCTGCAGCTGTGGGACGTGGCGCGCCGCACCCTCGTCCGCACCCTGACCGGCCACAGCGGCGCGGCCTACGCCGTGGCGTTCAGTCCAAACGGCCGGTGGCTCGCCTCGGCCGGCGCCGACCACACCGTGCGGCTGTGGCCCGTCGCGGCAGACGGGGGCGACCCGGTCGTGCTCGGCGGTCACACCCGTGCCGTGTTCGACGTGGCGTTCAGTCCGGACGGCCGGTGGCTCGCCTCCGCCTCGGCCGACCACACCGTACGGCTGTGGAGGATGTCGTCCACGGGCGGTCCGGCCGGGACGCGGGCCACGGTGCTCACCGGGCACACCGACTTCGTGAACTGCCTGGCCTTCAGCGGCGACAGCGCCACTCTCGTGAGCGGCAGCGACGACCTCACCCTGCGGCTCTGGAACGTCTCGCGCGGCAGTCTCGGCACCGTCCTCACCGCGAAGGGCGGCTCGGTGCGCGCGGTGGCCTTCGCCCCCGGCGGCCGCTCCCTCGCCAGCTCGGGCAACGACGGCGTCATCCGGATGTGGGACGTGGCCGGGGCCCGGGTGACGGGGCTGCTCGGCGGGCACGCCGGCTCGGTGCGGGGGCTGGCGTTCAGCCCCGACGGGCGCTCGCTCGCCAGCAGCGGCAACGACCGCACGGTACGGCTGTGGGACCCCGTGCGGGGACGGCTCGTCGCGACCCTGACCGGGCACGCCCGAGCGGTGTGGAGCGTCGCCTACGCCCCGGACGGCAGGAGGGTCGCCAGCGCCGGCAACGACGGCACCGTCCGGCTGTGGGACCTCGGCATCACCGACCGCGTGGCGGCCCTGTGCCGTGTGGTGGGCCCGGTCGACCGCGGACGATGGCAGCGGTTGCTGCCCGGATACGCGTACTCGGGAACCTGCGCGGCCTGACCGCCCGGGCGGGCGGCGGCGCCCCGGACCGGCAGGCCCGAAGCCCCGCAGCCGTGAAGCGCCGCAGCCGTGCCATCGCGGTGCCCCGTCGACGCTCGGCCGACGGCCTGACGGCCGGGCGTCGACGGCAGGTTCCCGGGTCCGGACGGCCATGGCGCCGGCGGGGTTCTCCAGAGCGCCGGCGCGGCCGGACGTCGTGTCAGACGGCGGGGGAGGTCTGAGGAGGGGTCTCGGCCTCCGCAGCGGGGGCCTCGAGGTGCCGTCTCTCGTTCCGCCAGGACGCCGCCCAGGCGAGCACCGCGCCGCCCACCGCATAGGCGCCGAGCACCCACACCGCCGTGGTGACGGCGTGTCCCGAGAAGTACACCGTGTTGCGGACCAGGGTGGTGCCGGCCCCCGGCGGCAGAGCCTGGCCGATCGCACTCCAGAACGCGGGGAGCAGCGGCGCCGGGTAGACGCCGCCGGAGCTCGGGTTGCCCAGCACCACGAAGAGCAGGATGACCAGCCCCGTGCCCGCGAGACCCAGCAGTGTCTGCAGCGCGAGCGCGGTCGCCGCCGAGGCGAGGACGACCAGCGTGCCGATGCCGCTCAGAGCCCAGAAGTGGCCCCCGAGCGCGTCGAAGACGGGCCCCACGACGACCGCGCCGGCGATCCCCGACGCGACCGCGTACAGCACGAGCACGGCGAGGCGGATCAGGGTGCGCTGTCGGTTGGCGGGGCGTGCACCCGCGGCCATGCCCATGATCGTCGCGGTCAGATAGCCGCCGATCACCCAGCCGAGCACGAGGTAGAAGGACGTCATCCCGCGCCCGTCACCGGTGTTGGGGGGCCGTATGTCCGTGACGGTGATCTGCCGCTTCTGCCCGGCCTCGATCTTCTGGGCGATCTGGGTGGCGGTCTGCGAGACCGACGGCCCGCCCGCCGAGGCGACCAGGAGGGTGTCCTCGGCGCCGGTCGGGTCGAAGAGGAAGGCGGCGTCGGCCTTCCTGGTGAGGACCCACTGCCGGGCGGCGTCGGTGCTCGGCGCCGCGGTCGCCTCGACCGGGTCGCCGTCGAGCGCGTTGAGCTGGGCGACGATCTTCGCGGACGCCTGCTGCGGGGCGGCGACCGCCACGGGTATCCGGTGCGGTGTGGGGGAGTGGAAGGCGCCGACGTAGGACACGACGAAGGCGAGCTGGACGAGCAGGCCGCCGAGTACGAGCCCGAAGGCCCGCAGGGTGACAGCGTCCTTGAACTCGGCAGCGAAACCGGATGGCTTGGGCTCGCGCTCGGCGGGTGATCCGCCCTGAGCGGGGGTTGAGGGTGCGTTCACGGGCGCATGATCCCACAGTCGGGTGAATCCCCCGCTCCGCTTCACCGGGACCGGCAGGGCGTTCACGCCGCCGTCGTCATGCGCGCCGTCGCTGACACCGCTCGACGGACGCATCGGCCTGCCCGGAGCCCTGCACGCCGTCTCCGCGGGACCCACCGTCTCGCTCCGGCGGCCGACGGCGGCTGAGGGCGTCGAGAGCCGGCCCGACCCGCTCCCTCCCTCGGTTCCACCGCCGTCCCCGGTCCAGGGCGCAGGGGCAGGCGGAGTCGGGCGCCGGCGTCGCCCCGACCTGATCAGGCGGGCGGCCGGGAACGTGATCAGGCGGGCGGCCGGGAACGTGATCAGGCGGGCGCGCCGCAAGCCTGATCGGGCCGGTCCGCCGCGAGCCTGATCAGGGCATGGGCCATGCGTGAGGTCGTGTCAGCCTTTGCCGACCAGGTCCGCCGGGAACGCCCCCGCCGCCAGCGCGGTTCGGGCGAAAGCCGTGCCGAGCACCGTCAGTCGTGCCACGCCCTCCGCGCCGAGATGCTCGTAAGGGGCCCGGTCCAGACGGTCCGTCTCCTGCTCGATGTCCTCGCGGAGGGCGACGCCGCGCTCGGTGAGCTCCCCGTCTCCGTCCAGGATCCCGCGGGCCCGCAGCCGGTCCGCCGCCGCGCTCCAGTCGTCCGGGCTCCAGCCGCGGCTGTTCGACACCCACGTCGGGGTCATGCCCCTGCCCGTGGCGGTGTGGGTGACCATGGCCTCCAGGCCGTCCAGACCGGCGGACATCAGGACCGCCAGGTGCCCGTCGCCGCGGTGCTCGCGCAGCAGCGTCGCCGCGTGCCAGTACGCGAGGTGCGGCTCGTCGGGAACGGGAAGGTCGGCGTGCGCCGAGTAGAGCGGCCGGGCGCCACGCCCCCCGGCCTCGGCTGCGCGCAGCGCGAGCCGCGCGGCCTCCGCCATCTCCGCGGACCCCAGGGCCTCCTCGCCCAGCAGCCGCCGCAGCGTCGCGTCGACGGCACGCAGGCGTGCCGCGAGGATCTCCTCGGGGGCGGCGACCAACCACACCGCCGG
>NZ_JBMNDR010000099.1:0-32038 GCF_052543235.1 Streptomyces sp. SAS_272
GGTTCGGGCCCTTCGCCTTCTCTGCCGTTGCGCTCTGCCGTTGCTCTGCCGTTGCTCTGCCGCTGTGCTCTGCCGTTGCGCGTGCCTGGCCGGTCAGCTCAGGAAGTCGCGGCCGATCCGCTCGGCGACACGCTCCAGGATGGGCCCCGCGTCCGCGATGCACGTGGCGACGTCCGGCTCGACGTCGGTCAGCGGATACGCCCGGCGGATCCCGGCCCGTCCCAGCTCCGCCGGCGGCAGCGCGAGGCGGCCGCAGACGGCGACGACCTCCTTGCCGGCGGCCCGGGCGGCGGCGGCGACGCCCGCGGGCGCCTTGCCGTGCAGGGTCTGCTCGTCCAGCGAGCCCTCGCCGGTGATCACCAGCTCGGCCCGCTCGAGCGCCGACGCGAAGCCCAGCACGTCGAGCATGACCTCGATGCCCGCGCGGAAGCGGGCGCCGACCAGCAGCGCCCCGTAGCCGATGCCGCCCGCGGCGCCGGCGCCCGGCGCGTCGGCGTACTCGGCGGCCTGCGGCCCGACCGACGCCTCGAGCACGCGCGCGTAGTGCGTGAGCGCCGCGTCCAGCGACTCGACGTCGTCCGGCGAGGCGCCCTTCTGCGGCCCGTACACCGCCGGCGCGCCCTTGGGTCCGGTCAGCGGGTTGTCGACGTCGCTCGCCAGCACCAGTTCCACGGCGGCGAGGCGGGGGTCCAGCGCCGAGAGGTCCGCGCGGGCCAGTCGCGCGAGGCCGCCGCCGCCCGGCGCCACCGGCTCGCCGTCCTCGTCGAGGAACCGCGCGCCGAGCGCCGAGAGCATGCCCGCGCCGCCGTCCGTGGTCGCGCTGCCGCCGACGCCGAACACGATCGTCCGCACGCCCGCGTCGAGCGCGGCCCGCAGCAGCTCGCCCGAGCCGTACGTCGACGCCGTGAGCGGGGCGAGGACGCCGGCCAGGAGCCGTTGCAGCCCGCTCGCCTCCGCCATCTCCACCACCGCGGTGTCGCCGCGCACCGCGAACGCGGCCGTCACCTCCTGGCCGAGCGGCCCGGCGACCCGCACCTCGCGGCGGGCGAACCCGGCCGCGACCGCCGCCGCCACCGTCCCGTCGCCGCCGTCCGCCACGGGCAGGGCCTCCACCTCGACGTCCGGCACGGCCCGGCGCAGCCCGGCCGTCACCCGCTC
Organism: Streptomyces sp. SAS_272; assembly: GCF_052543235.1. Taxonomy (NCBI): domain Bacteria; kingdom Bacillati; phylum Actinomycetota; class Actinomycetes; order Kitasatosporales; family Streptomycetaceae; genus Streptomyces; species Streptomyces sp. SAS_272. Next base: position 1,159 of record NZ_JBMNDR010000099.1, read on the forward strand.
GGCGACCTCCACGGCCGTCAGCGAGCCCTTGAACTTGTCCGCGGCCACGAGCACCCGTCGGGTGCCCTGCCGTGCAGCGTCCGCCACCTTGCGATCCCCTTGCTCTCCGGGCCCCGCGCACGTCAGGGCCAGTCGCGCCGTTGTGACCTTAACCGCAGCGGGCCCACGGCGTCATGCGGTGCCCGGCCCGTGGACCCGCTCCCGGCGCGGACGCGCCGCGTACCCTTTCCCGGATGACTGCTTCCAGCACGCCCGGCTTCGCCGCCTATGTCGCCTCCCTGCCCCGCGTCCTGGCCGGCGCGGCCGCGGTGTTCCGCGACGCGCAGGGGCGGGTCCTGCTCGTCGAGCCGAACTACCGGGCCGGCTGGGCCCTTCCGGGCGGCACGATCGAGTCCGACGAGGGCGAGAGCCCGCGGCAGGGGGCGCGGCGCGAGACGCTCGAGGAGATCGGGCTCGACCGGGAGCTCGGCCGGCTGCTCGCGGTGGACTGGGCGCTCGGGGCGGACCGCCCGCCGCTGGTGGCGTACGTGTACGACGGCGGGGTCCTCGGCGAGGACGACCTCGGGGCGATCCGGCTGCAGGAGTCGGAACTGCTGTCCTGGCGGCTGGTGGCGCGCGAGGAGCTCACCGACTATCTGCTGGGCGCACTGGGCCGCCGGGTGCTGGCCGCGCTGGACGCCCTGGCCGACGGCTCGGTGACGGCCGAGCTCGAGAACGGCCGTCCCGCGCACTGACCTCCGGCGGCGCCGCTCACGCCCTCGGCGGCGCCGCTCACCCCTCCACGTCGCGCTGCCGGCCGTCCACGTCCCGCAGTGCCTCCTCGCGGGCGGCGGTGCGGGCCTCCGTGCGGTGACCGCGTGCGATGTAATCGCGCACGACCAGCTCGACCGCGTCCTGGGGGCTGCCCACACCGGTGAGCACCATGACCTCGACGACGAGTTCGGCGTCGAGCGAGACGGATACCTTGGCCATGCCGGGAAGGTAGCACCGGGCACCCTGCCCCGTACGGGTAATACGCTCGCGACCCCCGAAGACCCGCCCTACGCTCGAACACATGAACAAGCCTCTTGTCGCCATCCTCAGCGGTGCGGGCATCTCGACCGATTCCGGCATCCCTGACTATCGCGGTCCGAACGGGCTGTGGCGGCGGGATCCGGAGGCGGAGAAGCTCGTCACCTACGAGTACTACATGGGCGTCCCGGAGATCCGGCGGCGCTCGTGGCAGATGCGGCGCACGAGCCAGGCGCTGAAGGCCCGGCCGAACGCCGCGCACCTGGCCGTCGCCGAGCTGGAGAAGTCCGGGGTCCCGGTGCGAGTGATCACCCAGAACGTGGACGGGCTCCACCAGCTCGCCGGTCTGCCCGGCCGCAAGGTCCTGGAGCTGCACGGCACCGCCCGCAGCGTCGTGTGCACGAGCTGTCGTGCCCGCGGGCCGATGGAGGACGCCCTCGCCCGTCTGGAGGCCGGCGAGGAGGACCCGCCCTGCCCGGAGTGCGGCGGGATCCTCAAGTCGGCGACCGTCATGTTCGGCGAGCGGCTCGACCCCGTCGTCCTCGGCCAGGCGCTCGCGATCAGCAAGGCCTGCTCCGTGTTCATCGCCGTCGGCACCAGCCTGCGCGTACAGCCCGCCGCCGGACTCGCCGGCGTCGCCGCCGACCACGGAGCCCGCCTGGTCATCGTCAACGCCGAGCCGACCCCGTACGACGAGCTCGCCGACGAAGTCGTCCGCGAGCCCATCGGCGCCGCCCTGCCTCGGCTCCTGCGCGACCTGGCGAAGGAGAGCGCGTAGGGCCCTTCCGGGCGGAGGGCCCTACCGGGCGGACCGTACGGCGCGCCCTAGAACAGGGTCCGGCCGGCCGCGGCGGCGCCGCTCTCGAACTCCAGCAGACGGCGTTTGCGATGCAGGCCGCCGCCGTAGCCGGTGAGGCCGCCGCCGGCGCCGATCACGCGGTGGCACGGCACGATGATGCCGATGGGGTTCCGGCCGTTGGCGAGGCCCACCGCGCGGGAGGCGCCCGGACTGCCGAGGGCTTCGGCGAGTTCGCCGTAGCTGCGGGTCCGGCCGTACGGGATCGCGCGCAGCCCGGCCCAGACGCTGCGCTGGAACGGGGTTCCGTGCAGGCGCAGTTCGAGGGTGAACTCCGTCAGCTCGCCGGCGAAATAGGCCGTCAGCTGCTCCTCGGCGGCCCCGAAGCGCGTGTCGTCCCGGGAGCCGAAGTCCTCCTCGGGCGGCCGGTGCCGCTGGTCAGTCATATAGAGGCCGCACAGGACTCCGTCGTCGGCGACGAGGGTGAGCGGGCCGTACGGACTGTCGATGATCGTGTGCTGCTTCACGGAACGTCCTTATACCGGAAGGAAGTTGATCGGGTGGCTGTCGGTCGCCCAGAGGTACTGGACGGCGTACGCGCGCCAGGGACGCCAGGCGGCCGCTCGCGCGGTGAGCGCCGCCGGGGTCGAGGGCAGGCCCAGCTCCTTCGCGGCGCGCCGGATTCCGAGGTCGGTGGGCAGGAAGGCGTCGGGGTCGCCCAGGGCGCGCATCGCGATGACGTCGGTGGTCCAGGGACCGAAGCCGGGCATCGCGAGGAGCCTTGCGCGGGCTTCGGGCCAGTCGCTCTCCGCGCCGAGGCGCAGGGTGCCGGCGGCGAGTTCCCGCACCAGGGTGGTGAAGGTGGTGCGGCGGGTGCGCGGCATGGCGAGGGATTCGGGATCGAGCTCGGCCAGGGCCTCGGGGGTCGGGAAGAGGTGGGTGAGGCCGCCTTGGGGATCGTCCACCGGGTCGCCGTGGGCGGTGACCAGGCGGGCCGCGTGGGTGCGGGCGGCCGCGGTGGACACCTGCTGGCCCAGGACGGCGCGGACGGCGAACTCCGCCTCGTCGACCGTGCGCGGCACCCGCCGGCCGGGCGCCTTGTCCACCAGAGGCGCGAGCCGCGGGTCGGCTCGCAGCTGGTCGTCGACGGCGACCGGGTCGGCGTCCAGGTCCAGCATCCGCCGGCAGCGGCTGATGGCCACGGTGAGATCGCGCAGGTCGCTGAGGGTGAGACGGCAGCCGATGTGATCGGGGTTCGGGGTGAGCGCCACGACGCCGTGCCCGTACGGCAGCCGCAGCGTGCGCCGGAAGGCGCCGTCCCGCCACTCCTCCACACCGGGGACGCCGGTCGCGGCGAGATGCCCGAACAGGTTGTCGGGGTTGAGGGGGGCGCGGAAGGGGAGGCGCAGGGCGAGCGTTCCGGGCGCCGCCGGACGGGCCGGGACGTCCTTGCGCGGGACGCGGGCGCGCAGTTCGCTCGGAGCGAGGGCGAAGACCTCGCGCACGGTGTCGTTGAAGGTCCGCACGGAGGCGAAGCCGGCGGCGAACGCGACGTCCGCCATGGGGAGTCCGGTGGTCTCGATGAGGAGGCGGGCGGTCTGGGCGCGCTGGGCGCGGGCCAACGCGAGCGGTCCCGCGCCGAGTTCGCCGATGAGTTGACGCTCGATCTGGCGGGTGCTGTATCCCAGCCGGGCGGCGAGTCCGGGAACGCCCTCGCGGTCGATGACGCCGTCCGCGATCAGCCGCATGGTCCGCGCGACCAGGTCGGCCCGCCGGTTCCACTCCGGGGAGCCTGGGCTGGTGTCGGGCCGGCAGCGCTTGCAGGCGCGGAAGCCGGCCTGCTGGCAGGCGGCGGCGCTCGGCCGGAACACCATGTTCTCCGGCTTCGGCGGTACCGCCGGGCAGCTCGGCCGGCAGTAGATTCCGGTGGTCAGGACCGCCGTGAAGAACCAGCCGTCGAAGCGCGCGTCCTTGGACCGGACGGCGCGCACACAGCGTTCGCGGTCGGTGTGCATCCCGTTCTGCATGGGTCCAGCATCGTCCGGGGAGCGCGCCGGCGCTGGCGAGAATCCGACATCAACGTCGTGTGGCCTGGGCCGTGCCACGCTCCTGCCAGGAGACCAGCGACCAGATCACGAAGGCGTCGATCGCCATGACGACGACCGACCAGAGCGGCTCGTACGGCAGGAACAGGAACTGCAGGACCAGGCTCAGCGCGGCGAGGAAGGCGCCGGTGAAGCGGGCCCACGCCATCCCTCTGAGCAGAGCCGCGCCGGTCACGGCGGCGAGGGCGCCGAGCACGAGGTGGATCCAGCCCCAGCCGGTGAGGCTGAGCTCGTAGACGTAGGAGCCGATACGGGCGTAGACGTCGTCCTCGGCGACGGCCGCGATGCCCTGGAGGACGGCGAGCACGCCGCCGCAGAGCATCAGGACGCCGGCGAAGACGATGCCGTCGCCGAGCCGTCCGTGGCCCGGGTCGGGCGGGCGCGACCCGCCGCGCGGCGCGGACCAGGCGGTGCCGATCTCGCCGTGCCGGTCGCCGGCCGGGGGGTGCGCGCTCATGCGGGGAGGTCCTTTCCGCGGGGCCGGACGGCCAGGAAGTCGACGATCGCGAGCGCGAAGAGCAGGGCGAGGGCCAGTCCGACGACGACCCAGCCCGTCGGGTAGGGCCACAGGAGGAAGGCCAGGACGGCTCCCGCGGCCAGGATCCACGTGATCCAGGTGCGGTAGCGGTCCACGAACGGCCCGACGGGGCCGGTGCGCAGTCCGGCGTGGTCGGCGGTCGTGCGCACGGCGCCGATGCCCGAGTGCCACAGCCGCCGCAGCAGAGCGGCGTGCCGGCCGGGCCCGGTCAGCCAGGCGGCGAGGGCGACCACCACGCCGAGGGCGACCACCGACCGCACGGAGGTGCGCAGGAAGCGGACGAGCGTGTCGTACACGGACCCGGCGGCCGGCTGGGAGACGCCGGCCGGCAGGGCGTCCAGGTAGACGACCCGGAAGACGGTCAGCGCGACGCCCAGGAGGAGCGTGGCGAAGGCGAAGCAGAGCGCGGCGACGATCAGGACGCGGCGGCGGTGCGTCGCCAGCAGGACGCCGGCCGCGACCAGCAGGACCGCGACGACGGGCAGCCAGAAGCCCACCAGTTGCAGCACCCGGAAATAGGTCTTGACCTTGCCGATGTCCTCGGACCTGACGAGGGTGAAGTCGGTGTGGATCTCCGGGATCTTCCCCACGACCGTCATGCCGGAGTCGACGAGACGTTGCTTGACCTGGTCGACGACCGGCGCGAGGTCGAGTGTCACCGTGTCGTTCTCGATCTTCACCGCGCCGCCGCCGCTGCCTGTGAGCGCCTTCTCGACGGAGCTGTGGATCCTGCGGTTGGCGTCGGTCCAGATCGTCTGGAAGGCGTCGGAGGCGACGATCGCCTGCGCCTTGTCGTGCACGAAGCTGCGGACGGCGTCCTCCAGCGAGGGGCCAAGCCTGCCGAGGGCCTTCTCCAGCAGGGGCCGCTGGGCGGGGGCGGCATCCTGGAGGAGCGCGGTGATGTCGATGTGCTCCATCAGCGCGTTCGTGACGCGGTTGGCGGCCGCGTTCTGGACGTCCTTGTCGGCGGCCAGCGGGCGCACCGTGTCGACGTAGCGGTCGGTGTCGCCCACGATGCTGGACGTCCACGCCGCCACCAGGCCCAGCGGGGCCAGGACGCAGCCGAGGACGATGAAGACGACCGCGAACACCGAGCGGACCCGGTGGTGGGCGGGCGGACGGCTGCGCTCCGCCTCCAGAGCAGCGACGCGGGCCCGGAGCGTCTCCAGCTCCGCGTCGGCGGGAACACCGCTCTCCGGCATGCCGCACTCCCTCGCCGTCGGCGTCGACCGGACCCGGGCGGGTCCGGTCGATGCCAGCACATCCCGGCCGGGCGACGGCGGCGAGCGCGGCCGGTCCGTCCGGGTGAACCACCCCGCCGCCCGGCTCGCGCCGACTACATGTTGATCATGTGTCCGGCCAGGCCGTGCACTGCCTCCTTGACGGCCTCGCCCAGCGTCGGGTGGGCGTGGACGTTGCGGGCCACCTCGTGGACGGTGAGGTCCCACTGCTGGGCCAGCGTCAGCTCGGGCAGGAGCTCGGTGACGTCGGGGCCGATGAGGTGGCCGCCGAGCAGCTCGCCGTACTTGGCGTCGCTGATCAGCTTCACGAAGCCGGTCACGTCGCCGAGACCGTGCGCCTTGCCGTTCGCGGTGAACGGGAACTTCGCCACCTTGACGTCGTGGCCCCGCTCCCTGGCCTGGGCCTCGGTGTACCCGAAGCTGGCGATCTGCGGCTGGCAGTAGGTGGCGCGCGGGATCATGGCGTAGTCGAGTTCCATGGTCTCCGCGCCGGCGAGGGTCTCGGCGGCGACGACGCCCATCGCCTCGGCGGTGTGCGCGAGCATGAGCTTCGCGGTGACGTCGCCGATGGCGTAGATGTGCGGGACGGAGGTGCGGCAGCGTCCGTCGACGTCGATCGCGCCGCGCTCGGTGACCGCTACCCCGGTGTTCTCCAGGCCGAAGCCGGTGACGTTCGGGGCGAAGCCGATCGCCTGGAGGACCTTGTCGGCCTCGAGCACCTGCTGGGCGCCGTCCTTGCCGGTGACGGTGACCCGCACCCGCGGACCGGACTCGTCGATGGACTCGACGCGCGTCGACGTGAGCACGTCGATGCCCAGCTTGCGGTACTGGCGGGCGAGTTCGGCGGAGACCTCTGCGTCCTCCAGCGGCGCCATACGGTCCAGGAACTCGACGATCGTGACCTTCACGCCGTAGTTGTGCAGGACGTACGCGAACTCGATGCCGATCGCACCGGCGCCGGCGATCACGATGGACTGCGGGAGGTCGTCGGCGAGGATCTGCTCCTCGTACGTCACCACGCGGGCGGTGCGCCTGGTGCCGGGGAGCAGTCTGGGGGTGGCTCCGGTGGCGATGATGCACGTGTCGAAACCGATGGTGCGGGTTGCCCCGTCGTCACCGGTCACCGTGAGGGTGTGGTCGTCCACGAACGTGCCGCGGCCGTCGAACTCGGTGATCTTGTTCTTCTTCATCAGGTAGTGGACGCCCTTGACCCGGCCGTCGGCGACCTTGCGGCTGCGGCGGAAGGCCTCGCCGTAGTCGAAGGAGACCTGTCCGTCGACCTTGATGCCGAAGGTCTTCGCCTCGCGGGTGAAGATGTGGGCGAGTTCGGCGTTGCGCAGGAGAGCCTTGGTGGGGATGCAGCCCACGTTGAGACAGACGCCGCCCCAGTACTTCTCCTCGACTACGGCGACGCGCTTGCCCAGTTGGGCGGCGCGGACCGCGGCGACGTAGCCGCCGGGGCCGGCGCCGAGGACCACGACGTCGAAGCGTTCGTCCTGCTCGGCCATGGGGGTTTCCTTTTCGGTGGAATGCGTGACGGGTGATGCGTCGTTCCCGTCCGATTCTTCCGTGTCGCCGGGGAGAATGTCTGAGTGATCGAACACTGTTGTGACGCGATGAACAGACAGGTGCACCGGCGGTGCGATGTGCACCCCGACCCCTTCGCGTGTCCGGACGCGCTGGTGCGGTTCGCGCCCAAGTTCCGGGAGTACGGGCTGATCGTCCATGACGGGGGCACCGCGACCATCGGGATCGCTCACTGCCCGTGGTGCGGAACGGAGCTGCCGGCATCGCAGCGGGACCGGTGGTTCGACGAGCTGGAGGCTCGGGGGATCGACCCGTGGGAGGACGAGGTTCCTCCGGAGTTCGAGGACGAGCGGTGGCTGCGGGCGGACGGCGACGGCTCCGCAATCGCGTGAACGTGCGCGGCGGCTCTGCGATCGCGTGAGCGTGCGCGGCGGCACCGCGATCGCGTGAACGTGCCGGTGGGCTCGGCCACCCGGCCGATGCGCGGTAACCGTGCCCACACTGCTGGTCCGTCCGTTGCCGGCGGTTCGGCGCTTGCCGGTGTTTCCGGCCGTCGCCGCTGTTACCGACCGTCGCGGGCGTTACCGGCACTTGCCGGTGTTTCCGATTCGTGCCGGTGTTTCCAACCCTTGCCGGTGTTTCCAACCCTTGCCGGTGTTACCGGCACTTGCCGGTGTTACCGACCCGTGCCGGCGTTACCGAGCCTTGCCGGTGTTACCGACCCGTGCCGGAGTGCCGGTGTTGCTGAAACCGATTGCTACGACGTTGCCGTGGGCCGTCGCGTGGCCTTCGTCGCCTGGGTGACGTCCGTCAGCGGCCGCAGCCGGTAGGTGTACGCGTAGTCGCGGTCGGCGAACAGCTTGTACTCGTCGTGGGTGTGCGCGCCCCAGCTGTTGTCCCCTCCGACGCCCATCTGCCGGTGCGCCAGGCGCAGGACGACCTCCTTGCGCGGGGTGAGCTGGTAGTCGTGCCGAGCCCCGACCGACAGGTCCTCCGGGGTGAAGTGCGAGGCGTTGACCTCCAGGAGCGGCTCGCCGGAGACCAGCAGGCCGTTGCCGTCGTCGTCGGTGAGGGCGACCCAGCGGACGTCCGTCTTGTTTCCGTTCTCCTGCGGTCGCAGATAGGAGGTCCACTGCCCGGTGACGGTGCCGGAGTACAGCCCGACGTCGGTGGCGTCGTTGCGGTCCCAGTGGTTCTCCTCGGGACCGCGTCCGTAGTAGTGCAGATTCTCCAGGCCGGCGGGGAGCAGGAGCAGGGTGCCGACCTCGGGGATGTAGGGCAGCGAGGCCGCGCCCGGGTGCAGGGTGTTGTCGACCTTGATCTCGCCGTTTCCGAAAACGGTGTAGGTGGTGGTGTACGTGGACTCCGTCGTGGTGGGCAGCGTCCCGGCGACCTTGATCTCGACGGCGCGGTCGCGCAGCGCCCGCACGCTCACACCGGTCACCCGGCGACGGGCGCCGGCGTCGCGCCAGGTCTGGTTGCGGGTGTGCTGTCCGTTGCCGCGGTCGTTGTCGGTGGGCGCCCGCCAGAAGTTGGGGGCCGGGCCCGAGGTCAGCAGCCGGACGCCGCCGGCCCGGTAGGAGCTGATCAGGCCGGTCTTCTTGTCGACGGCGACCGAGAAGCCCCGGCCCGTGACGGTGACCGACGCCGCGCCGTCCTGATGGGCGAGTGCCGGGACGGAGCCCAGCGGCACGGGGGTGACCGCGGGGCTGCCCGCGTCCACGGCGATCTGCACGCGGGCCGCCTCGAATCCGGCCTTCGCCCACTTCGTGCTCTTGCTGGTGGTGAACGACAGCTGCAGGAAGTACTCCGCGCCCGCCGCCGGCCGGGCCGGCAGCCGGAACGGCACGGTGATCTCCTTGCTCGACAGCGGCGCCACGTCCAGCTGGGCGCGGCTCAGCCTTCCGTGCTGCACCACCTTGCCGTCCGCCACCAGCTCCCACCGTCCGTCGTACTCACGCAGGTCCGTGAAGAGGTTCTCGTTGGTGAGGGTGAGCGCCGCGCCCGGGGCGAGCCGGGCGCCGGTGGCGGGGACCGCGCCGATCGCCTGGTAGATCCGCTTGACCTCGGCGGACTTGCCGGTGAGCCCGCGGTCGGCGGTGACGATCCCGTCGCCGGAGAACGCGCCGTCGTTGGGGTTGTCGCCCCAGTCGCCGCCGTACGCGTAGAACGTCCTGCGGCGGGGCCGCTTCTCGTCGAGGACGACGGTGGCGGCGTCGAACCAGAAGCGCACCCCGTCGTCGCCGGGCCCGCGGCTCTCGGAGGCCAGCTCGGCCGCGCTCAGCGCCCGGGCGTACACCCGGGCCCGCCGTACGGTGCCGCTGAACTCCCGTGTGGGGTTGTCGACGTCGGTGGCCAGGGCCAGCGGCGCGGTGTTGACGGCGGGGCGCACCGAGGTGGTCCGGGTGGCTCGGACCGAGCCGTCGACGTACAGCGTCAGGGTGCCCGCCGCCGCGTCGAAGACGCCCGCGACGTGGTGTTCGGCACCCGTCCAGCCGGGCGGCAGCGCCCAGCTCACGGCGGCCCACTGCCCGCTGCCGTAGATGAAGAACTCCAGCGTCCTGTCGGTCTGTTTCAGCGCGTAGTGGGTGTCGCCCTTGGCGAGGATCGGCTGGTGGTAACCGGTCACATGCGGCGTTGCCCAGGCCTCCAGGGTGAGTGAGCCGGTGAGGTCGAGCCCTGCGTCGCGGGCGAAGACGGTGCCGCCGAAGACGCCCTTGTCGCGGCTGAATCCGCCGCTGGGGGCGATGACCTCACCGCGCAGCGCGGCGGGTCCGGCCTCGGTGAGCAACTTGCGTGCGGGGGTGGGCCAGTCGAGGGCCTGGTCGACGAAGTCCCAGATCCAGCCGCCCTGCAGCACGTCGTGGCGGCGCACCAGGTCCCAGTACTTCTTGAAGTTCCCGCTGGAGTTGCCCATCGCGTGGGAGTACTCGATCATCACGTACGGCCGGGTGTCGGCGGTGTCCTTCGCCCTCGCCTCGACGCGGGAGGGGCTGTCGTACATCTCGGAGCGGATGTCGCTGATCCCCGGCCGGTCGTCGCCCTCGTACTGGATGACGCGCGTGGTGTCGTACGAGCGGATCCAGTCGTGCATGGCGTTGAACGTGGTGCCGCCGCCGGCCTCGTTGCCGAGCGACCAGATGACGACCGAGGCGTGGTTCTTGTCGCGGTGGACCATGTTCTGCGCGCGGGCGACGCAGGCCGTCGTCCACTCGGCGTGGTCGCCGGGGTACTGGCCGCGGATGCCGTGGGTCTCGAGGTTGGTCTCGTCGACGAGGTACAGGCCGTACTCGTCGGCGAGTTCGAGCCACTGCGGGTTGTTGGGGTAGTGCGAGGTGCGGACGCTGTTGATGTTCAGCCGTTTGATGATCCCGATGTCCTCGACCATGTCGGCGCGGGTGAGCGCCGAGCCGTGCCGGGGGTGCATCTCGTGCCGGTTGGTGCCCCGGAACGAGACGGGCCGGCCGTTGATGCGCATCAGGCCGTCCCGGAGCGCGAACTCACGGAAGCCGACGCGGTGGGAAAGGGTTTCGATCACCTTTCCGGCCGGGTCCCGCAGGCGGAGCACGGCGGTGTAGAGGTTCGGCTGTTCGGCCGACCACAGGCGCGGCGCGGGCACGGCCTTCGCGGCCCGTACGGTGCTCTCCTCCCCGGCGGCGAGGGCGACCGCCTGGACCAGCGGTCTGGGCCACACCGGGTGGCCCTTCGCGTCGTACAGCTGCGTCTCGACGGCGTACCGGCCGGCGCCCTCGCCGCCGTAGTCCCGCACGCTCGCGGTGACCGACAGCTCGGCCGCCCGGTAGTCGTCGCTCAGCGGGGTGTCCAGCCGGAAGTCGCGCAGATGGACGGCGGGCGTGGAGTAGAGGTAGACCGAGCGGAAGATCCCGCTCAGCCGGATCATGTCCTGGTCCTCCAGCCAGTCGCCGTCGGAGTAGCGGTAGACCTCCACGGCGATCTGGTTGACGCCCTCCTCGAGGTGCGCGGTGATGTCGTACTCGGCCGGGTCGTAGGAGTCCTCGTGGTAGCCGACGAGCGCTCCGTTGATCCACACGTAGTGGGCGGACTTGACGCCCTCGAAGTGGAGGAAGGTCCGGCGTCCGGACCAGCCGCGCGGGACCGTGAAGGTGCGGCGGTACTGGCCGACGGGGTTGTAGCGGGTGGGCGCGGCGGGCGGCTGCGCCTCCTCGCCCAGGCCGTTGGGGCCCCACCAGGGGTAGGTGATGTTGATGTAGATCGGGCGGTCGTAGCCGTGCAGCTGCCAGGCGGAGGGCACGGGAAGGGTGTCCCAGCCCCGGTCGTCCAGGTCGGTCCGGTGGAAGTCGGCGTCGCGGTCGTCGGGGCGTTCGGCATGGGCGAACTTCCAGACGCCGTCGAGACTCAGCCGGTACGGCGAGCGCGTACGGTCGGCCGCCAGGGCCTGGGTGAGGTCCGCGTACGGCATCAGGGTGGTGTGCGGGGCCTCGACGCCCAGCCGGAAGACGTCGATGCGGCCGTTCCATTCGGGGGCGCCGTCGGCCGCTCCCGCCCCGTCGGACGCCACGGCCGCGCGGGCGGCGGTGGGCCCGGACAGGGCGAGCGCGCCGAGAACGGCGGCCGACCCCTCGAGCAGCCGGCGACGGCTGACGGCCGTCCGCGGGCGGTGGTCCGGCTCCGCCCGGTGGGGGCGGTCCGGCCGGTCCATGGGTGACACGTGCGGGTGCGACATGACCACGACCTTCCTCGGGGCGATCCGTGCGGCTGTGCACGGACCGAGGTGTGTCAGATCGTGTCCAATCCTGTTGATAAAACGAACATAGGCGCGCCGCGATGGCCGAATTTCAACTCTCTTCGGCGCAACGTCACTTGGTGCACGCGCGGCACTCGCGCTCTTCTGGTGACTTGCGTCAATAGACGTCGCGCACGTACCGCTTGTCGGTGGCGAGCTGTTTCACATAGGCCGCCGCCTCCGGCTCGCTCAGGCCGCCGTGCACGACCGCGACGTCGCGCAGCGCCTGGTCGACGTCCTTGGCCATCCGGGAGGCGTCGCCGCAGACGTAGAAGTGCGCGCCGTCCCGGAGCCAGGACCACAGGTGGGAGCCGTGCTCGCGGATCCGGTCCTGGACGTAGACCTTGGCCCGCTGGTCGCGGGAGAAAGCGGTGTCCAGGCGGGTGAGGACGCCGTCGGCCCGCAGCGCGGTCAGCTCCTCCTCGTAGTAGAAGTCCGTCGCCCGGTGCTGCTCGCCGAAGAAGAGCCAGTTGGGCGCCCGGTGGCCGCGCGCCCGGCGCTCTTCGAGGAATCCGACGAACGGCGCCACGCCCGTGCCCGGACCGACCATCACCATCGGCGTCGAGGCGTCCGCGGGCGGCCGGAAGTGCGGCGAGCGCTGCACGTGGACCGGGACCTCCGCGTCGGGTGCGGCGTCGGCGAGGAAGGGCGAGCAGACGCCCTGCCGGGGACGGCCGGCCAGGTTCTCGTAGCGCACGACGGAGACGGTGAGCGAGACGAGGTGGGGGTCGGTCAGCGGGCTGGACGAGATGGAGTACAGGCGCGGTTGCAGCCGCCCCAGGACGTCCGTCCACTCCTGGGCGCCGGCACGGACGCCGGACTCGGCCGCCAGGTCGACGGCCTGCCGGCCCCAGGACCACTTCGCCAGCTCGTCCTTGTTGTCCGGGCGCAGCAGTTTGCGCAGCTCGCGCGGGTCGCGGGTGCGGTCGGCCGTGAAGCGCAGCAGGGCCGGGGTGATCCGGGTGATGTCGAGGTGGCGCAGCAGGGCCTCGCCGAGCGCCGTCTCCCCCACCCCGTTCACCTGCACGCGCGCGTGCGCGTCGAGTCCGGTGACGGCCAGCCACTCCGCCACCAGGTCCGGGGAGTTGAGCGGCCGGACGCCGAGCGCGTCGCCGGCCTCGTAGACGAGCGGGGCCTCGCTGTCGCGCGTGTCGAAGGTGAAGCGCCGGACCTCCTTGCCGGAACCGGGCAGGCTCAGCAACCGGTTGCCGGTGAGCCGGGCGGTGACGGGTGCGGGACGCCTGGAGCGGGCGGGCGCGGCGGACGGGGACGCGACGACGGACGGGGACGCGGGCCCCGCGGTGACGGCGGTGACGGCGGTGACAGCGGGGGCGGCGTCCGGCGCACCCGTGTCGGCGGGGAAGGGCGCGGGGGCGGGAGCCGGCGCGCGTCCCGCGTCGGAGGGCGCGGGCTGGAGTTGCGTCGCGTCCTTGAGGGCGGTGAGCACCTGGTCCAGCCAGAGCTCCGCGTCCGTCTCGTAGTCCGGTTCGCAGTCGGCGCGCGGGGTCAGCCGGACCGCGCCGAGTTCGTCCATACGACGGTCCAGGCGCCGGCCGTGCCCGCAGAAGTCGTCGTAGGAGGAGTCCCCGAAGGCGAGGACGGCGTACCGGCGGCCCTCCAGGCGCCCGGTGTCCAGCGCGTCCAGGCCGTCCCAGAAGCCGGCGCCGTTGTCGGGCGCGTCGCCGTCGCCGAAGGTGCTGGTGATCAGCAGCAGGTCGGCGTCGGAGGGCAGGGCGGCGGGGTCGGCCTCGTCCATGGCGACCAGGGCTGCCGGGTGACCGCCGGCGGAGAGCCGCGCGGCGGTGGCGGTGGCGAAGTCCTCGGCGGTGCCCGTCTGGGAGGCCCACAGGATCACGACCCGTCGCGCCGGGTCCGCCGGCGGGGCCGGGGCGGCCGGTACGGCGGTGGTGCGGGAGTACATGCCCGCGAGGGTGCCGTTGACCCACAGCGCGTGTTCGGGGCTGAAGGGGGCGTCCGGCGGCAGGACCGGCACACCCGGGGCGCCGGCCGGGATGCCGGCGAGGAAACCGACCAGGTAGCGCCTTTCGTGTTCGGTCAGCACGGGCGGCGGTGCGGGGTCGAGACCGAAGACGGCGGCCGCGGCGGGCTGGACCGCGGTGGGGACGAGGGCGGCGGGGACGAGGGCGGCGGGAGGGTTCGCCGGTACGCCGGGCACGGAGGCCGCGCCGAAGGCCGGGGGTGCGGCGGGAACGAGAGCGGCGGATTCCGCTGCCCGCGCGGCCGGGGCCCCGGTCGCCGGAGAAAGCACGGTGACCGGTGTCGAGACCTTCGTCAGCGAGACCGCGCACACCTTGAGCTCGGGCTGGAAGGACAGCGGGTCGACGGCGTCACTGGTGACCGCGTTGACGCTGAGGTATTCGCCGAACAGGTCGTTCCAGTGGAACGGGGCGAAACAGGATCCGGGCAGCACCCGGTCGGTGACGACGGCCGGCAGCACCGCCCGGCCGCGCCGTGAGGCGACCTCCACGGAGTCGCCGTCGGCGAGCCCGAGCGCGGCCGCGTCCTCGGGGTGCACCTCGACGAACGGGCCGGGGTCGAGCTTGTTGAGCTTGGCCACCTTGGCGGTCTTCGTCAGGGTGTGCCACTGGTGCTGCAGACGGCCGGTGTTGAGGACGAACGGGTAGTCGTCGTCGGGCATCTCGGCGGGCGGGACGTGCGGGCGCGGATGGAAGACGGCACGGCCGGAAGCCGTGGGGAAGGTGAGCGTGCCGTCGTCGTTCACGTACCGGATCGGGTTGCGGTCGGAGCCGTCGACGGCGCCGGCGGGCCACTGGACCGGGGCGGCGCGCAGCCGCTCGTACGTCACTCCACGCAGGTCGTAACCGGTTACCGGGTTGTACGCCTTCTTGATCTCCTCGAAGACCTCCTCGGCGCTGACGTACGAGAAACCGCTCTCGTAACCCATGGCACGGGCGACGGCCGCGATGAGCCGCCAGTCGGCCGTCGCCTCACCGGGCGGGTCAGCGGCGGGACGGGCGAGGGTGAGATTGCGCTCGCTGTTGATGAGCACGCCCTCGGTCTCGGTCCACAGGGCGCCGGGGAGGACGACGTCAGCGTACGCGTTGGTCTCGGTGTCGGCGAAGACGTCCTGCGCGACGACGAACTCGGCCGCCTCCAGACCCTCGATGACCGTCTTGCGGTTGGCCACGGAGGCGACGGGGTTGGTGCAGATGATCCAGCAGGCCTTGATCTCGCCGTCGGCCATCTTCCGGAACATCTCCACGGTGCCCTTGCCGACGCCGTCCGCCCTGACCGTGCCCGCCGGCAGGCCCCACAGCTCTTCGGCGAAGGCCCGGTCGGCGTCGACGAGGACGGAGCGCTGGCCGGGCAGCCCCGGCCCCATGTACCCCATCTCGCGCCCGCCCATGGCGTTGGGCTGGCCGGTGAGGGAGAAGGGGCCGCTGCCCGGGCGGCAGATCGCGCCGGTGGCGAGGTGGAGGTTGATGAGCGCGTTGGTGTTCCAGGTCCCGTGCGTGGACTGGTTGAGTCCCATGGTCCAGCAGCTGGTCCACTCCCCCGCCTCGCCGATCGTGCGGGCCGCCTCGCGCAGGTCGGCCTCCGGGATGCCGGTGATCCGCGCGACGGTCGCGGGCGGGTAGTCGGCGAGGAACTGGTCCATCGCCTCCCAGCCCTCGGTGAACGCGGCGACGAACTCCGGGTCGGTGTGGCCGTTCTCGTGCAGGAGGTGCAGCAGTCCGTTGAGGAGGGCGAGGTCGGTGCCCGGCCTGACCTGGAGGAACAGGTCGGCCTTCGCTGCGGTGGCGGTGCGCCGCGGGTCGACGACGATCAGTTTCGCACCCGCTTTCACCCGTTCCATCATCCGCAGGAAGAGGATGGGGTGGCAGTCGGCCATGTTGGAGCCGATGACGAGGAAGACGTCCGCGCGGTCGAGGTCGTCGTAGGAGCCGGGCGGGCCGTCGGCGCCCAGAGACAGCTTGTAACCGGTTCCGGCGCTTGCCATGCACAGCCGGGAGTTGGACTCGATCTGGTTGGTCCGCAGGAAACCCTTGGCAAGCTTGTTGGCGAGGTACTGCGCCTCGAGGCTCATCTGGCCGGACACGTAGAGGGCGACCGCGTCGGGGCCGTGCTCGTCGACGACGGCCCGCAGCCGTCGTGCCGTCTCGGCGACCGCCGCGTCCACGGGGGCGGGCTCCGGCTCCTCGCCGCGGTCCTGGCGGACGAGGGCGGTGGTGAGCCGGCCGGGCGCAGCGAGCATGTCGGCGGTGGTCGCGCCCTTGGTGCACAGCCGTCCGGAGTTCGCCGGGTGCTGCTTGTCGCCGGAGGCCTTCAGCACCGTACGACGTCCGTCCGGCCCGAAGCCGATGTCGAGGACCATGCCGCAGCCGACGCCGCAGTACGAGCAGACCGTGCGCACCTTCGTCTCGGTCGCGCTGTCGGTCCGCGGGTCCGGCACGGCCACGGGCGCCCCCTTCCTTGTGACGATCGGCCTGGCGAGAGCCTCTCCAAGCCTCTGCGACGGTACGAACCGCGCATTACGCAGGTGTCTCCCGGACCGGCCACCGGGAGTTAAGCCCGGCGCACAGCGCAGGGCGGACGGATGTGAGCGGACGGCGGACGCCCGACGGCGGACGGGTCGTGAGCATAAGGCGCACGAGACACGAGGGCACGGGAGCGCGAGCGAACGGAAGCGCGAGGAGCGGCGGACCAAGGCGAGCGGACAGCGGACGGGAGCGCGAGCGAACGGAAGCGCGAGGAGCGGCGGACCATGGCGAGTGGACGGCGGACGGAGGCGCGAGCGGTCGGCGGACGGAGGCGCGAGCGGTCGGTAGCGCGACGTACGGCGGACCAAGGCGAGTGGACGGCGGACGGAGGTGCGAGCGGACGGCGGACGGGGGCGCGAGCGGTCGGTAGCGCGACGTACGGCGGACCAAGGCGAGCGGACAGCGGACGGAGGTGCGAGCGGACGGCGGACGGGGGCGCGAGCGGTCGGTAGCGCGACGTACGGCGGACCAAGGCGAGCGGACAGCGGACGGGAGCGCGAGCGGGCCGACGGACGGAGGCGCGAGCGGACGGGGCGTAGGGGGACGGGGGTGTAAGGGGTAACCGAGGCAGACGGGTGGGCGCGGGGACGGCCGTGTCCGCGCAGGCGCCGGGCCCGGTCGAGGATAAGGTCCCGGCCGATGAGCGGGGGCGCCGCGTCCACTTCCGGTACCCACCCTTTGCCCGCCCTGGATGGCATGCCCGCGTCAGATCTGTCACGCTTCCGGCAACCGTCGCGCACCGCCCCGCGGCACACCCACGCCGTCGGGGACAGCCACCGAGCAGGCCGGAAACCCGGCCGTCGCAAAGGAGCAACGCGTGAGACCCACCCCCCGCAAGACGCTCGCCACAGGCGCGCTCGCCCTCGCCGCCCTGGCCGCCGTCTCGCTCCCCGCCGCGTCCCCGGCAGCCGCCGCGCCGGACGGGGCCGCGCCCACGAGTGCCGTCGCCGCGTCGCGGGGCGCCGCGTCCGCACCGGGCGGGTCCGCCCACGCCGCTGCCCACGCCGCTGCCGACGGCGCGGCCTCGGCGGCCGCCGTCTGCACACCGGCCCAGGCCGTCGTCAACGGCGGCTTCGAGAGCGGCGCGTCCTCGTGGACCCAGTCCTCGACCAGCGTGATCACCAGCCGTGCCGGGCAGACCGCCCACGGCGGCGCCGCCTTCGCCTGGCTGGGCGGGGTCGGCAGCACGCACACCGACACCCTCACGCAGAGCGTCGCCATCCCCTCCGGGTGCGCCTCCGCCACCCTCACGTTCTGGCTGCACATCGACACGGCCGAGACGACCTCGTCGACCGCGTACGACAAGCTGACCGCCAAGATCGGCACGACGACCCTGGCCACGTACTCCAACCTCGACAAGAACACCGGATACGTCCGGAAGTCGTTCGACGTGTCCGCGTTCGCGGGCAGCACCGTGAGCCTCGCCTTCACCGGCACCGAGGACTCCAGCCTCCAGTCGAGCTTCGTCCTCGACGACATCGCGCTCGACACCTCCGGCGACACCGCGCCGCCCGCCGACTCCGTCCGCACCCCGGCGACCCCGTCGTACACCGTCAGCCTCACCAGCGACACCGCAGGCACGGTGTGGACCGGCCATGAGAGCGCGACCTTCACCAACGCCTCCGCGACCGCGCTCACCGAGGTGTACCTGCGGCTCTGGGACAACTACCACGGCACCTGCGCCGCGATGCCGATCACGGTAGGCAACGTCACCGGCGGCACCGCGGGCGCCCTCTCGGTCGGCTGCACGGCCCTCCAGATCACCCTGGCCGCACCCCTGGCCCAGGGGCAGAGCGCCACGATCGGCTTCGACCTCGGCATCACGGTGCCCAGCGGCGCCGACCGGTTCGGACACGACGGGGCGTTCAGCTTCGTCGGCAACGCGCTGCCCGTGCTGGCGGTGAAGGACGGGGCGGGCTGGCATCTCGACCCGTACACGAACAACGGCGAGTCGTTCTACTCACTGGCCGCAGACTTCAGGGTGACCCTCGACCACCCGACCACCCTGCTCGTGCCGGCCACCGGCGCCTCCGTCGACACCGCGGGATCCAGCGGTCGCACCATCACCACGGCGACCGCTTCCAAGGTGCGGGACTTCGCCTGGGCGGCCGGTCCGTTCAGCAAGATCTCCGGCGCCTCGGCGGCCGGCACCCCGATCAACGTCTACTCGGTCTCCGGCATCAGCTCGGCCAACGCCCAGTCGATGCTCACCACGGCGAAGACCGCGGTGGACGCCCACTCGTCCCGCTTCGGCGCCTACCCCTACGGCGAGTTGGACGCCGTCATCGACAACAGCTTCTGGTTCGGCGGAATGGAGTACCCGGGCTTCGTCCTCGACCTGGTCAGCACCACGGCGCTGACCCATGAGATCGGCCACCAGTGGTGGTACGGGATCGTCGGCGACGACGAGTACAACAGCCCTTGGCTGGACGAGTCGTTCACCGACTACGCCACCGACCTGGCGCTGGGCAAGACCGGCAGCGGATGCTGGAGCAGCGTGTCCTGGGCCTCGTCGGCGGAGAAGATCACCAACTCGATGGCCTACTGGGACACCCACTCCTCCCGGTACTCCACCGTCGTCTACGGCTACGGCAAGTGCGCGCTGCACGACCTGCGGCGGCTGATCGGCGACACCGCGATGGCCACGTTGCTGAAGAACTACGCCACTTCGCACTGGTACGGCGTCTCGACCACGGCCGAGTTCAAGGCGGCCGCCCAGGCCGCCACGACCACCGACCTGACGTCGTTCTGGACCACGCACCGCATCGACGGCTGAGGCAGCGGCCGGACCGGCGGCCTGGCGAGGCCAGAGACGGCGGACACCGGCAGAAGCGGCGGCCCGCGCGATCCGGCGTCGGCCGCCGCCCACGGACTCCGCGCGGCCAGGGCAGGGCTCCGGCCGACCCGCACCTCGACCGGAGCCCCGACCCGGCTGAGGGCGGGCGGTCGGGCCGACGGCCAGGCGGTCAGGCGTCCGGTCGGGAGGTCGGTGGGGCGGCCAGGCCGGCCGTCGGCCGGCGGTCGGACGTCCGTCAAGCAGTCAGGCGGGCGGGCGTCCAGGCCGGCGGCCGGTCAGGCCGTCAGGCGGTGAGCTGTCCGGCGGTCGGGCCGACGTTCTCGGACCGGCAACTACGTTTACTGCGCGTCCGGTTGCCGGACAGCCCGCCCCGACGGCCCACGGAAGGCCGTCTGCCGGTACCTCGCGGGCGCCCGCCTCGACGTCCGCGGGCGCCGGCCACGCCGCCGGGACCGCGGGCGGAGCCGGGGGCGGGGGCGGGGCCGGGGGCGGGGGCGGGGGCGGGGCCGGGGCCGGGGGCGGGGCCGGACTCATGCGGCCCCCATGTGCCCGGTCGAGGTGGCAGAAATCGCGTCCACGATCTGATGAACGTGCGCCGGCCGCGCCGCGTGGCGGGCGTCAGCCGGCCTGGGCGGCGAATGCGGCGTACGCCCGCTCGTCGAAGAGCACGAACCGCACCTCGGCCACGGTCGTGCGCGCCGCCCGTACCGTCTCCACGGCGATGCGGGCGGCGTCGTCCATCGGCCAGCCGTAGACACCGGCGGAGACCGCCGGGAAGGCCACCGTGCGGGCGCCCAGCTCGTCAGCGACCCGCAACGACTCCCGATAGCAGGAGGCCAGCAGGTCCGAGCGGTCCTCGGCGGCGCTGTACACGGGGCCCACGGTGTGGATCACCCAGCGCGCGTCCAGGTCGCCCGCGGTCGTGGCGACCGCTTGCCCGGTGGGCAGGCCTTTGCCGTAGTGCGCGGCGCGCAGGCGGCGGCAGTCGGCGAGGATCTCGGGGCCGCCCCGGCGGTGGATTGCGCCGTCGACGCCGCTCCCGCCGAGCAGCGAGGAGTTGGCGGCGTTGACGACGGCGTCCACGGACTGCCGGGTGATGTCGCCCTGGACGAGCGTGATCGTGGTCATGCCGGTGTGTATACCAACGCGCGGCGGCCTTCCCCTCACCCTTTCTGCCGCAGCCTCCGCCAGACGGCCTTGGCCGCGTTGTGGCCCGACATGCCGTGCACGCCCGGGCCGGGCGGGGTGGCCGAGGAGCACAGGAAGACGGCCGGGTGCGGGGTGGCGTACGGGAACGCCGTCAGCTTGGGGCGCAGCAGGATCTGGAGCCCGGAGACCGCTCCGGCGGCGATGTCCCCGCCGACGTAGTTGGCGTTGCGGGCGGCGAGTTCGGCGGGGCCGGCGGTGGCCCGGGCCAGGATTCGGTCGCGGAATCCCGGCGCGAAGCGCTCCAGTTGGCGTTCCATGGCGTCGGTGAGGTCGCCGGTCCAGCCGTTGGGCACATGGCCGTACGCCCAGAACACGTGCTTGCCCTCCGGGGCGCGGGTCGGGTCGACGACACCGGGCTGCACGGTGATCAGGAAGGGCCGGTCGGGCGCGCGGCCCTCCCGGGACGGCGCTCGCAGCGCGGCGCCGATCTCCGCGCTGTCCGCGCCGATCTGCACGGTGCCGGCCCTCCGGGCTTCCTCCGCGGTCCAGGGGACGGGGCCGTCGAGGGCGTAGTCGATCTTGAAGACGCCGGGGCCGTACTTGTACCCCGCGTAGTAGTCGCCGAAGCCGGCGATGCGGCCGAGGGCGGTGGGCGAGGTGTCGAAGACGTAGGCGCGGGCGGGCGGCAGGTCGTCGAGGCGCTTGACCTCGTAGTCCGTGTGGACACTGCCGCCGAGATCGACGAGGTAAGCGGCGAGGGCGTCGGAGAGGGACTGGGAGCCGCCGCGGACCACCGGCCAGCCGCGGGCGTGCGCGGCGAGGGCGAAGACCAGGCCGATGGCACTGGTGGCGAATCCGCTGAGTGGGGCCATGACATGGGCGACGAGGCCGGCGAAGAGGGTCTTGGCCCGCTCGTCGTGGAAGCGGCGGGTGAGCCAGCTGGACGGGGGCAGGCCGACCAGGCCGAAACGGGCCAGGGTGAGCGGATCGCGCGGAAGGGCGGTCAGCGGCAGCGACATGAAGTCGCGCACCAGGCTGTCCCACTTGGGCAGGAAGGGCTCGACGAGGCGGCGGTAAGGGCCCGCGTCGCGTGGTCCGAAGGATGCGGCCGTCTCCGCCACCGACCGGGACAGCACGGCGGCGCTGCCGTCGAGGAAGGGATGGGCCATGGGCAGCTCGGGATGCAGCCACTCCAGGCCGTAGCGCTCCAGGGGCAGGGCACGGAAGGCCGGCGAGTTGATTCCGAGCGGGTGGGCGGCGGAGCACGGGTCGTGGCGGAAGCCCGGCAGGGTGAGTTCCTCGGTGCGGGCGCCCCCGCCCACCGTGTCCCGCGCCTCGAAGAGCGCCACGGAGAAGCCGCGCCTGGCCAGCTCCACCGCTGCGGTCAGCCCGTTGGGCCCCGCTCCCACCACGACCGCATCGAGCATCGACGGCACTTCGACCCCTTCGTCAGCCGGTGGCCCCCGACATCGGTGGCCCCCGCAATCAGGATATGCCGGGGGTGACGCGAGACCTGCGGCGCGGGGGCACGAAACCGGCCGGAACGAATAGGCGCAGGCCGCGCGCGGAGCGCCGCCGTGACGGGCGGCGGACGCCGGGCAGCGGGCAGCGGGCAGCGGGCAGCGAATGCTGCAGGGCGGCCCCCCGTCCTCGGGGTGCACCTCGACGAACGGGCCGGGTGCGGTCGACGGGACGCCCCACCGCCGCCAGGGCCCGGCTGTGCGGGCCCGGCCGTCCGGGCCTGACCGCCAGAGCCCGGCTGTCCGGGCCGGGACGTCCGGGAGACGGGACGTCCCCGTCTGACTGTCCAGCCCGCGCCGGGCCCGCTCGCCGCCGGCCGCCCGGGGGCCGCACAGACCGGCCGGGGCGGGACGCAGGTCAGCACACCTGCGGCCACCAAGGCCGCACGACGTCCCTGCCGAGGCCGACGCCCACAGCGCTCGGGAGGGGCGACGCCGGGCAGCGCACCGCCGGTCGTCGGGGCCCCGCGCGGCCGGGCCGGGACGCCCGCGGGATCAGGCGGTGCGACGGCGCGGCTCCGCGCCCGACAGCTGACGCGCTTCGCCGGCCGCGAGCAGCGCCGCCACGCGACGGGCCGTGGCCGCGTCCCTGGCTGCCGTGAACGGCAGGGAGTTGCCGCCCCTGACGCTGAACGGCTCGCCCGTGAGCGTGAGGTGGGCGCCGCCCGCCTCCTCGACCAGGAGCAGCCCGGCCGCATGGTCCCAGGCCGCCTCCCAGGAGAAGGCCGTGGCGTCCAACTCGCCCCGGGCGATGGCGAGATACTCGAGGCCGGCGGAACCGCAGGGACGCGGCGCGACACCGTCCGCCCACAGCCCCAGCAGGGCGCGCTTTTGTTCGTCGGTCGTGTAGTCGGGGTGCGAGGTGGCCACCGTCAGATCGCGGCCGGGCTCGGGCGGTCCGGCGAACAGCCGCTCGCCGTCGAGGAAGGCGCCGCCGCCGCGGACCGCCGTGGCCAGCTGGCCGCGGGCCGGAGCGTAGGTCCAGGAGGCGTGCAGGACGCCGTGACGGACGAGCGCGACCAGGGTGCAGAAGCCGTCGTCCCCGTGGACGAACTGCCGTGTGCCGTCGACGGGGTCGACGATCCAGACCGGTGTCCCGCCCTGTATCGCCTCGTATGTCGCAGGGTCGGCGTGCACCGCCTCCTCGCCGACGACGACCGAACCCGGCAGGAGGGCGCCCAGCGCCTTGGTGAGGTACAGCTCCGCGTTGCGGTCGGCGTCCGTCACCAGGTCGTGGGGGCCGTTCTTCTGGTCGACCTCGTGCGCGGCGAGCTGCCGGAAGCGCGGCATGATCTCGGCTGCGGCGGCCCGGCGGACCGCCTCCTCCACGTCGGCCGAGTGGCGGGCGAGAAACTCGTCGATGGTTTCCGTGTCTTCGATCATGCCTCCATGAGAGCACGCCCCACTGACAATCCCCGCCCGCCCGGTGCATCCCGGGTGGAATCGGGATGAAGAACGGGAGCCCGCACGTCCTGCGATCGGGCGGGCGCGGACGTCGCCTGCCCCTCGCCGCCCCGTCAGCGGCCCACCGCGTACCCCTGCATCCCGCGCGGGTTCGCGGCCGCCGACAGGATCCCGGTCGCCGGATCGCGGGCGACCGCGCACAGACGGCCCTCGGACCAGGCGTGGCCGACGGTCACCCGGTGGCCGCGCCGCCGCAGCTCCTCCACCACCGCCGCCGGCATCCGGGACTCCACGGTGAGACTGGCCGGCCGCATGCCGCGCGGGAAGAAGGAGCCGGGGAAGCCGTCGGTGTGCCAGTTGGGCGCGTCGATCGCACCCTGCAGGTCGAGTCCGCCGCGCACCCGCGCGCGCAGGGCGACCCCGAGGAGGAAGTGCAGCTGCCACTGGTCCTGCTGGTCGCCGCCGGGCGTGCCGAACGCCATGACCGGGATCCCGTCGCGCAGCGCGAGCGACGGCGTGAGGGTCGTGCGCGGGCGGCGGCCGGGCGTGAGGGAGTTCGGCAGGCCCTCCTCCAGCCAGGTCATCTGCAGCCGCGTGCCCAACGGGAAGCCCAGCTCGGGCACGACGGGGTTGGACTGCAGCCAGCCGCCGCTGGGCGTCGCCGCGATCATGTTGCCCCAGCGGTCGACGACGTCCAGGTGGCAGGTGTCGCCGCGGACGGCCCCGTCCACGGCGACCTCCGGCTCGCCGGGCACGGGAGACGCCGGCCCCTCGGCGACGGTCGGTTCGCCGACGCCCAAGGGGCCTGAGGCCGGGTCGTCGGAAGCGATCACGTGCGCGTGCGCGCTCAGCCGCGGGGTGCGTCCGCCGGGGCTGCCCGGCCGCAGCCCGGCAGACGCCTCGTAGCCGATCTGCTGTCGCCGTTGCGCGTTGTAGCCGGGGGCGAGCAGCGCGTCCAGCGGGACCTCGGCCGCGTCGCCGTACCAGGCCTCTCGGTCGGCCATGGCGAGCTTGCAGCCTTCCACCAGGAGATGGACGTAGGAGGCCGACCCGTACGCGGGCAGTTCGGGCGGGAGCAGCGCGAGCTGTTGCAGGAGGGCCGGGCCCTGGCTCCAGGGGCCGGCCTTGCACACGGTCCAGCCGTTCCAGTCGTACGTCGCCGGCGTCTCGTAGGACGCGGACCAGCCCGCGAGGTCGGCGGCGGTGAGCGTGCCGGTGTGGCGCTCGCCGCTGGTGTCCAGGGTGGGGCGGGCGGACTGCCGCACGAGCGCCTCGGCGACGAACCCGGACCGCCACACCTCCCGCGCGGCCTCGATGCGGGCCTCCCGGTCGCTCGCCGCGGCGGTCTCGGCGAGCAGCCGCTTCCAGGTGGCCGCGAGCGCCGGGTTGCGCAGCAGCTCGCCGGTGCGCGGCGACCGCCCGCCGGGCAGGTACACCTCCGCCGACGAGGTCCACTCCGTCTCGAACAGCTCCCGTACCGTCTCGACGGTCGCGCCGACGTTCTCCACGGGCGCGTGCCCGTGCTCGGCGTACCCGATCGCGTACTTCAGCACGTCGTCCAGGGACTTGGTGCCGTGGTCCCGCAGGAGGAGGAGCCAGGCGTCGACCGCGCCGGGGACCGCCGCGGCGAGGGGTCCCGTGCCGGGCACGAGATCCAGGCCGAGGCCGCGGTAGTGGGCGACCGTCGCCCCGGCCGGCGCCACGCCCTGCCCGCAGAGCACGCGCACCTCGCCGCCGGCCGGGGCGAGCAGGATCGGGACTTCGCCGGCGGGCCCGTTGAGGTGCGGCTCGACGACGTGCAGCACGAACGCCCCGGCCACGGCGGCGTCGTAGGCGTTGCCGCCGTCCTCCAGCACGGCCATCGCCGACTGTGAGGCCAGCCAGTGCGTGGAGGAGACCATGCCGAAGGTGCCCTGGAGGGTGGGGCGGGTGGTGAACTGCATCTCTCACCTCGGTGTCCGGGTGCGTCGGTCGACTGCCCAACCTAAGGCGAGTCGTGGGGAGAATCCGGGGAGAACGAGTGCGAGGCCGGTTCCGCCACGTGGAGCCGCGGTCCCCATGCCCCCGAACCAGCTGTCGTGGTCGGCTGCAGACAGTCGGTTTGCGATCGATCGCCGGCTGCGCGCCACGTCGGCGGTGTCGACGATCTTGATGCAGCGGGGCGTCCGCGTCCGGAAGGTTCCGCGTGGACACGGGGCGTGGACACGGTTCCGTGTGAAAACGGTTCCGCGTCAACGGTGGTGCAGCCGGCCCGGCAGGCGTCGCCCCGGCCCGCCCCCGCACCGACACAACGCCCCCTATGCGCCGTGAGGGCAGTGATGTTCCGATAGATCCGGGCCCCTTCGTCATCGCGCGGCCACGGAGCGAGTTCACACTTCCGCCCCACAGGGAGTCGTGTGACACTGGCGTCTGCTGTCCGCACCGCGGACCCCGTCCGACCGTCCCCCACGAAAGTGCTCCGTGCGCTCCCTCCCACTGCCGCTCGCCCTCACCGCGCGTCTGACCCCGGTGGTCGTGCTCGCCTGTGCCGGCTGGGCGATGTCGTCCGGCCCGCTCGACGAACCGCAGGACACGGCGAGCAAGGACACGCAGAAGACCCAGTCCGACAAGTCGTCCGGACCGTCCTCCACTGCTGTCTCCAAGACGTACGCCGCCGCGCCCGTCCCGTGCACCGGTGTGACCGTGAAGACGGTCACCGCTCTCGTGCCGGGCGCCAAGACGGCCGGCAAGGAGATCCCGTCCACGGACACCGCGCTGCGCCGCACCTGCTCCTGGAACGCGCTCAAGGGCTACGACTACCGCTGGCTCGACATCTCCTTCGAGATCGCGGAGTCGGACGAGGCTGCGCAGAGCTCGTACAAGGAGCGCACCAAGGAGAAGAGCGGCGGCGGGGCGGTACCGGGACTCGGCGACGAGGGCTACTCGGTGGTGAACCTCACCACCGAGGACAAGCAGCAGACCCGTGAGGGCGTCGTCATCGCCCGGGTGGCCAACGCGCTGGTGATCGTCAACTACAACGGCAGCGACTTCGAGACGAAGAAGGCGCCCGCCACCGACGAGATCAACAAGGGCGCGATCAAGGCCGCGAAGGAAGCGGTGGCCGCCCTGCAGAGCGGCAGCAAGACCTGAGGGCTCCGCGGTCCGCGGTCCGCGGTCCTTATCGTCCCGTCCTCCCGCGACACCGCACATGCAGACACCGCCCACGCAGGCCCGGCGTCCGTGCGTCGCGCCGCCCGAGGCGGCGGACCGGCGCCCGCGGCACGCGCGCGGTGATGCGCACGTGCCGCGGGCGCCCGTCTCAGACGGCGCTTTCCTCCCGTCGTCCGCGCGGCAGCATCAGGGCCAGGTACACCACGATCGAGGCGCCCAGACCCACGGCCCAGCCGTAGTCCGCGAGAGGTTCCAGTGCCGGGATCGGACGGCCGTCGAACAGCGGCTTGAAGCTGGCGCCGCCGATCGCGAGGACGCCGCCGGTCACGAACGCGGCCACGGCCCGCCAGTTCCAGCCGCCGTCGTACCAGTAGCGGCCGCCGGCCCGGTACAGGTCGGTCAGATCGAGTCTGCCGCGGCGCAGGATCCAGTAGTCGGCGATGAGGATGCCGGCGACCGTGCCCAGCAGACCGCCGACCAGGCCGAGCCAGGTGAAGATGTAGCCCTGCGGGTCGGAGTACAGCTTCCACGGGAAGATCAGCACGCCGAGCACGCAGGTCGCGAGCGCGCCGGTGCGGAAACTGACCTTCCGGGGCGCGACGTTGGAGAAGTCGAAGGCCGGCGACACCAGGTTGGCCGCGATGTTCACCGACAGCGTCGCCACCAGCACGGTCACCAGCGCGAAGAGCAGCCCGACGGCGTTGTCCGTCTTGGCGGCGAGCTGTACCGGGTCCCAGATCGTCTCGCCGTACACGGCCTGCGAGCCGGAGGTGACCATCACCGACAGCAGCGCGAACAGCGTCATGGTGGTGGGCAGACCGAGAGCCTGCCCCCAGGTCTGCGCCTTCTGCGACTTCCCGTACCGGGTGAAGTCGGGGATGTTCAACGACAGCGTCGACCAGAAGCCGATCATGCCCATGAGGGACGGCCAGAAGAGTTTCCAGAAGTCGCCGCCCCAGCCGAGCTTGGAGGGCTGGTCCAGCAACGGGCCGAAACCGCCTGCTTTGTTGCTCATCCAGATCAGCATCACGAGCGCGCCGACGAGGACGAAGGGAGCCGCCCAGTTCTCGAAGCGGCGGATGGTCTCCATGCCCCGGTAGATGATCGCGACCTGGATCACCCAGAAGATCGCGAACGACAGCCACATGGTCCAGGCGTAGCCGCCGATCTTCCCGGCGTCGCTCCAGCCGCCGCCGATCAGCTTGCCGGCGAGGAAGTAGATCGCCTCACCGCCGATCCACGTCTGGATGCCGAACCAGCCGCACGCCACCAACGCCCGCACCACGGCGGGGAGGTTGGCGCCGCGGATGCCGAAGGAGGCGCGGGCGAAGACCGGGAAGGGAATGCCGTACTTGGGTCCCGCGTGCCCGGTGAGCAGCATCGGCACCAGCACGATCACATTGGCCAGGGCGATGGTGAACACCGCCTGCTTCCAGTCCATGCCGACGGCGATCAGACCGGAGGCCAGCGTCCACGACGCCGTGTTGTGGGCCATGCCGACCCACAGCGCGGAGAAGTTGTACGTGGTCCAGGTGCGCTTCTCCACCGGGACCGGGAGCAGGTCCTCGTTGGCGTAGGGGCCGCTGGGCTGCGGCGAACCAGGAGCGATCTCCACCCGGCCGTCGGCGAGGGTGACTTGGGCGGTCGGCGGTATGGCCGTGGGAGCGGTGTCGGTCATGGGCAGGCCAATCAAACGAGGGGTGGTTCCGGAAAGGCCGTGCGGGGTCTCCGGCCCCCTCCTCCCCGGACGGTGGAGGAGGGGAGAACTGGAGTGGGGGGTTGGGGAGGGGAGCAGTGGGGAGCGTGGCGCGGGAGGGGAGGAGTCAGCCGTTGACCGCCGGGATCACCGTCGCGCCGTAGGCGTCGATGACCTTCTCCTGCGCGTCGTGCATGTCGTAGACGGCGAACTGGTCGACGCCCAGGTCACGCAGGGCGTTGAGCTTCTCGATGTGCTTCTCGACCGGTCCGATGAGGCAGAACCGGTCGACGATCTCGTCGGGCACGAACGCGGTGTCAGGGTTGTCGCTGCGTCCGTGGTGCGAGTAGTCGTACCCCTGCCGGGCCTTGATGTAGTCGGTGAGCTCCTCGGGGACCTGGGAGGAGTGCTCGCCGTACTTCGACACCAGGTCGGCCACGTGGTTGCCGACCATGCCGCCGAACCACCGGCACTGCTCCCGGGCGTGGGCCAGCGCCTGCGGGGAGTCGTCGTCGGTGACGTACGCGGGGGCGGCGACGCAGATCCTGACCTCGCCCGGATCGCGCCCGGCGGCGACCGCCGCGTCCTTCACCGCCTTCACCATGTACTCGGTGAGGTACAGGTCGGCGAGCTGGAGGATGAAGCCGTCGGCCTCCTCACCGGTCATCTTCAGCGCCTTCGGCCCGTACGCGGCCATCCAGACGGGGAGCCGGGCGTCGTCCTTGATCCAGGGGAACCGCACGACCGTCCCGCCGAGGTCCGCCTCCTGGCCCGACGCGAGCGCACGGATGACCTTCATGGCCTCGCTGATCCGGGCGAGGGTGTTCGGTGCGCGGCCGGCGACGCGCATGGCGGAGTCGCCGCGGCCGATGCCGCAGACGGTGCGGTTGCCGAACATGTCGTTGAGGGTGGCGAAGGTGGAGGCGGTGACCTCCCAGGTGCGGGTGCCGGGGTTGGTCACCATGGGGCCGACGGTCAGCCTGTCGGTGTTCGCGAGGATCTGACTGTAGATCACGAACGGTTCCTGCCAGAGCACGGCCGAGTCGAAGGTCCAGCCGTGGGTGAAGCCGTTCCGTTCGGCGCGCTGCATCAGGTCGACGACCTTCGAGGCCGGCGGGTCGGTCTGCAGGACGAGTCCGAAGTCCATGGGCGCTGCTCCTAGTTGAGGTACTGACAGGTGGAGCGCGGGGTGTAGACGCCGTGCCCGGCGTGTCCGGTGTACTCCCGCTCGGTGATGACGGGCTCGCCCCGCGACAGCACCGTCTCGACGCGTCCGGTGATCCGCTTGCCCTCGTAGGCCGAGTAGTCGACGTTCATGTGGTGGGTCTCGGCGGAGACGGTCTGCTCGGCCCGCGGGTCGTAGATCACGACGTCCGCGTCGGCGCCCGGGGCGATGGTGCCCTTCTTCGGGTACATGCCGAACATACGGGCCGGGGTGGCGCAGGCGATCTCGATCCAGCGGCGGCGGCTGATGTGCCCGTCGACGACGGCCTGGTGCAGCAGGTCCATCCGGTTCTCGACGCCCGGCAGACCGTTGGGGATCTTCGAGAAGTCCCCCCGGCCGAGCTCCTTCTGGCCCACGAAGCAGAAGGGACAGTGGTCGGTGGAGACGACCTGGAGGTCGTTGGTCCGCAGGCCCTGCCACAGCTTGGCCTGGTGCTCCTTCGGCCGCAGCGGGGTGCTGCACACGTACTTCGAGCCCTCGAAGCCGGGTTCGGCGAGGTTGTCGGTCGACAGGAACAGGTACTGCGGACACGTCTCGCCGAAGACGTTCAGCCCTTCGTCGCGTGCCCTGGCCAGTTCCGCAACCGCTTCCATCGCCGATACGTGCACCACGTACAGCGGCGCCCCGGCGACCTGCGCGAGCTTGATCGCGCGGTGGGTGGCCTCGGCCTCCAGGAGCGCCTTGCGCACCTCGCCGTGGTACCTCGGGTCCGTCTCGCCGCGCGCCAGCGCCTGTTCGACGAGGACGTCGATGGCGATGCCGTTCTCCGCGTGCATCATGATCAGTCCGCCGTTCTCGGCGGAGCGCTGCATGGCGCGCAGGATCTGGCCGTCGTCGCTGTAGAAGACGCCGGGGTACGCCATGAACTGCTTGAAGGAGGTGACGCCTTCCTCCACCAGCAGGTCCATCTCCTTGAGCGTGTCCTGGTTCACGTCGGAGACGATCATGTGGAAGCCGTAGTCGATCGCGCAGTTGCCCTCGGCCTTCGCGTGCCAGGCGTCGAGGCCTTCGCGCAGGCTGTGCCCGACGCTCTGCACCGCGAAGTCGACGATGGTCGTCGTGCCGCCCCAGGCGGCGGCCCGGGTGCCGGTCTCGAAGGTGTCGGAGGCCGAGGTGCCGCCGAACGGCAGCTCCATGTGGGTGTGGACGTCCACCCCGCCCGGGATCACGTACTTCCCGGTGGCGTCGATGACCCGCTCGGCGCTCCAGGCCCCGGCGGCCGGGGTGCCGGAGGCGGCGAGGGCGGCGATGCGGCCGTCCTCGATCAGGACGTCGGCGTGGATCTCGTCGGACGCGGTGATGACGAGACCACCCCGGATGACGGTTCGGCTGCTCATTCTCCCTCTCCTGCCGTGTTCAACACTGTCGTGGTGTCCGAGGGTTGCCGCCGGTCCGGCCCCCGTGCACCGGACCAGCGGCGGTCTCGGTGGCGG